>CAYWHO010000143.1:0-5800 GCA_964458195.1 uncultured Arenimonas sp. | reverse complement strand
ACTCGAGCGTGCACAGCGAATGGGTGATGCCTTCGATGGCGTCGGACAGCGCGTGCGCGTAGTCGTACATCGGATAGATGCACCATTCGGCGCCGGTGTTCTGGTGCTCGACGTGCTTGATGCGGAACAGGGCCGGGTCGCGCAGGTTGATGTTGCCGCTGGCCATGTCGATCTTCGCGCGCAACGTACGCGCGCCATCGGGGAATTCGCCGGCGCGCATGCGGCGCAGCAGGTCGAGGTTCTCTTCGACGCTGCGGTTGCGATACGGCGATTCGCGGCCGGCCTCGGTCAGCGTACCGCGGTACTCGCGCACCTGTTCGGCACTCAGGTCGCAGACGAAGGCCTTGCCGTCGCGCACCAGCTTTTCGGCCGCGAGATAGAACACCAGGAAGTAGTCGGAGGCGTGCCGCAACTCCGCCCAGTCGAAACCGAGCCAGCGCACGTCTTCCTTGATGGCCTCGACGTATTCGGGATCCTCGCGCGCCGGATTGGTATCGTCGAAGCGCAGGTTCACCCGGCCGTCGAACTCCCGGCCGATGCCGAAGTTCAGGCAAATCGCCTTCGAATGCCCGATGTGCAGATAACCGTTGGGTTCCGGCGGGAAGCGGGTCTTGATGCACGCGTGCTTGCCGCTGGCGAGGTCGTCCCGGACGATCTGCCGGATGAAGTCCTGCTTGACCGGGGTGGCGGCTTCGGTCGAACCGGCGTCGTTGGGGTCGTGGCTCATGGATCGCTGAGGTGAAGGGAAAGCGGCTAGTTTAGCGCGGACCCGCGGTCAGGCTTGCCCTTGGCGCGAATTGCGGCACACTGGGGTCGGGGGAATGCGAGGCGAATGATGCGGATACTGGCAGCGTTACTGCTCTTGATGGCCGTCGTGTCGCCGGGTTCGGCGCCAAGGGCGCAGAGCGTCGACCAATACGGCACCGATGTCGAAATCGCCGTGCTGACCGCCCCTGCGGGTACGCCGCTGGAGGAAATCGTCACGGGGCGGGCCCGGGTCGGTTTCACGCCGGTCATTCGGCGCGGCGTCAGCGTCCGTGGCTTGCCAGGACAATCGGCGTGGTTGCGTTTGCGGCCCCGGTTGCCGGAGGACGGGCAGAAGCGATTCCTGCGCATCGACCGCCAGGCTTTCGATGCCCTGCGCCTGTACCGGGCTTCGCCCGAGGTGCATTTGCTGGCCGAGGTCGACGGCCAGCACCGGCTGGAGGGCGAGCCGCGCTGGCCCGATGGCTACGTGTTCGCGCTGCCCGAAGGCGCTACGTCGGGAAGCACGCTCTATCTCGAGGCGCAGGGCCTCGGCTATCTGAACCTGCAGCCGGAATGGCTGACGCGCGATGAATTGTCGGCGCGCGAAAGCCACAGCGGCTTCTATTACCGCGTTCTCTACGGCGGCATGCTGGCGGTCGTGTTGCTGGCCCTGCTGCGGCATTGGCGCGGCGCTCCCCGAGTCTTCGCCATCGCCCTGGCAGGCTTCTTTTGCCTGCTGGCGGCCTTGCTCGCGAATGGCCATTTCCAGTTCCGGCTCGACGGCGTTCATCTCGGTCCCGGGCTTCCCTGCGCGGTCCTGCTGATGGCGCAGGGCTTGTTGCTGTGGACCACGAGGCAATACGCCGGCCAGGATCGGACGGCGCCGCACCTGGGCGATGTGCTCGACTGGTCCGGCGCCATTCTGGCGCTCCTGGGCGTGGCAGCGGTGTTCACGCCGTCTGCCTACATCGGCCAGCTGCAATTGTTGAGCTGGTTCGTGCTGGTGTTCGTGGCCGCGCTTTGCCTGCTGGCCCTGAGCCTGGATCCGCGGCGTTGGCGCTGGGGGCCGATGCTGATCTGGTTCGGCATGATCCCGGCGGTCGTGGCCGTGTTCCTGGCGATGCGGCAGTGGTTGCCGGCCAGCTTCATGGTCCGTCGCGGCTACGAGCTGTTGCAGATGCTGTTGCTGGCCAGCTTCCTGTTGCTGCCGTGGCTGCGCGAGTGGCGGCGACAGCGCGATGCGCGCCTGCGCGCCGCCGCGCCCGAACTGAGCGTGCAGGAAAAGATCGCCCAGGCGCGCGAGCAACTGCTGCGCAGCCTGCAGGCCGGACTCGAGAACGCCGCCGAAAACGACATGGAATGGATCGCCTACCGGCGCCTGCTCGAGGGCCTGAAGCCGGTGTTGCCGCAGGTCGCCTCGGCCGTGGTGGCGATGAACTACCACAACGAGGACTTCATGCTGGCCGAACCGAAGTCGGCCGAAGAACGTTACGGTCAGCTTCTGACCCAGCGCGGCACCTTGCTGAAGAACCTCAGCAAGCTGCGCGCACCGCAACAGGTCAGCCTGGACTTCGACGGACCGGAAGGGCCGCTGCCGCCGGTACAACTGGCGGTCATCCCGCTGCCGATCGAGAAACCGGGCTGGGGCGCCTTGCTGGTGGAGCGCAAGGCCGGCGTGAATTACTCCGAAGAGGAGTTGCATCTGTGCGCCGAGTTCGCCGCGCTGGCGACGACCGGTGCGGAAGAAGCCGGAGAAACCATGGCCGCCCGGCGTGCCGGCGAGATGGATGCCGAAACCGGTGTGTACCGGCGCGAAAAGCTCGAAGCCCTGCTGCAGAAGGCGCTTGCCGTCGCCAATCACAACCACGCGCCGATGTGCGTGCTTCGCATCGGCGTGGACGACATGCAGTCGTTGCCGGCGGCGGCGCAATCGCACGGATTGCGCCAGCTGGCGCAGTTGCTGCGCGAGGAGGCCGGTTACGGCGATTCGCTGGCCCGGTTCGCCAGCGACGAGTTCATGCTGCTGGCGCCGAACCGCAATCTGGAGGATGCGCGCACCCTCGCCGAGCGCATGTGCGGCGTGGTCAGGTCCAGCCCGGAGATGCGCGCGATCGGTCGGGGCCTGACGATCAGCATCGGCATCGCGCCGCACCGGCAAGGCGAGCGCATGCCGCAGTTCGTCCTGACGCGTTCGCTGCAGGCGCTGGCGAAGGCGCGCGAATACGGCGGCAACCAGGTGCAGGCGGTCGCGGCGGCGGAATGAGTCGCGGCAGGATTCGGGGCGGAACAGGGAGAAGTTGCGCGTGCGCACGCTGGTGATCGGCAACAAGAACTATTCCTCCTGGTCCCTGCGGCCATGGCTGCTGATGCGGCACTTCGGCGTCCCGTTCGAGGAAGTCCGCCTGCCGCTGGATACGCCGGAGTTCCATCGCCGCATTGGCGACTATTCGCCGACCGCGCGCGTTCCCGTGCTGCGCGACGGCGACGAGGTCATCTGGGATTCGCTGGCCATCTGCGAGACGGTCAACGAGCGCTGGCTCGGCGATCGCGGCTGGCCGCAGGACAGCAGGGCCCGCGCGGCGGCCCGTTGCGCCGCCGCCGAGATGCATTCGGGCTTCGCCTCCCTGCGCACCCAACTGCCGATGAACTGTCGTAGGCCGAAGGCGGCGCCGCACTGGGATGCGAGCGCCGGCCGCGACATCGAGCGCGTGCAGGCGCTGTGGTCGGATCTGCGGGCGCGTTTCGGCGGCGAGGGCGATTTCCTCTGCGGCCATTTCGGCATCGTCGACGCCATGTTCGCGCCGGTCTGCGTACGATTCCGTGCCTATGGCGTGCCGGTCGATGCCAATGCCGCCGCCTACATCGACAGCATTTACGGCCTACCGGCGATGCAGGAATGGCTCGCGGCCGCCGCGGTCGAGGCGGAAGTTCTGCCGCATACCGACAACGTCGCGAGCGCCACGGCATGAGCGCCGATGCGCGGCGCGTTTTCGAAGCTTACGCCCACCTCGTTCGCGACGTGGCTGATTTCCCGAAACCCGGCATCGTCTTCAAGGACATCACGCCGCTGCTGGCCGATCCGCAAGGATTCGCCGCGACGGTGGAGGCGATGTGCGCGCCATGGCGCGATGCGCCGCCGCAGGCGATCGCCGGCATCGAGTCGCGCGGTTTCATTTTCGCGGCGGCGATGGCGCGCAGCCTCGGCGCGGGTTTCGTGCCGATCCGCAAGGCCGGCAAGCTGCCTGCGGCCACGCATCGGATCGAATACGCGCTCGAATACGGCAGCGATTGCCTGGAGATCCATCGCGACGCCGTGCCGTCGGGCACGCGCGTACTTTTGGTCGACGATGTGCTCGCCACCGGCGGCACCCTTTGCGCGGCGCGCGGTCTGCTCGAAAAAGCCGGCGCCAGGCTTTGCGGTGCGGGCGTGCTGGTGGAAATCGGTTTCCTGCAAGGGCGCCAGCGTTGGGGCGAACAACGGCTCGAGGCCGTGTTGCGTTACTGATAGCGGCATTCAGCGGTGGAAGTCGGCGCGCAGCGATTCGCAGGTGGCGTCGTCGATCCGGACGCGCAGCGCAAGGCGGGGATCGTCTATGCCGACATGCAGCGCGGCGCCTGCACCGAACGCCGCGATGGTCGATCGCGCGAATTCGAACCGCAGGTAATGCACGGCGGCGGTACGGCCGTCGCGGCTTCGCCCCTGATCGTCGGCGTGGGCGAACACGCGCGGAAAACCTGCGACATCGGCGTAGATGCGGCGTTCGATGCCGACGAGTCGGCTGAGTTGCCGGGTGCGCGTTTCCGGATCGGCGAATTCGAGCAGCAACGTCGCCTTCAGGTTGTCGCCGTCGGGGATCAGCGGGTTGTAGGCGTCGAGTTCGTCCTGGATGCCGGCGGGCTCGAAGATGCGCTCGATGCGCAGCATTTCCTGGATCTGGTATTGCACCGTCAGCCGGTCCTCGAACAGCAGCGTCGCGCTGTCGCCGAGCGCGATCCGGCGCCGCTGCTTGTGCGCCATCGCCCGGCGACGGAAGTCCTGCCGTTCGAGCGCGTACCGTTCCAGCGGCATCAGGTCGGCCCGGGTCAGTTTCGCGTTCACGGGGCCCGGTTTTCCTTGCGCGGACGAACCCGATTCACTCCAGTTCGCCCAAGGCCTTGGCGAAGCGATTGGCATGCGAACGTTCGGCCTTGGCCAGGGTTTCGAACCAGTCGGCGATTTCGTCGAAACCCTCCTCGCGCGCTTGCCGGGCCATGCCCGGATACATGTCGGCGTACTCGTGCGTTTCGCTGGCGATGGCGGTCTTGAGATTGCTGGCGGTATCGCCGAAAGGCAGGCCGGTCGCCGGATCGCCCACGGTTTCGAGGTATTCCAGATGCCCGTGCGCGTGCCCGGTTTCGCCTTCGGCGGTGGAGCGGAACACGGCCGCCACGTCCCCCAGGCCTTCGATGTCGGCCTTCTGGGCGAAATACAGATAGCGCCGGTTGGCCTGCGCTTCGCTGGCGAAAGCGGTCTTGAGATTGGCCTCGGTCTTGCTGCCTTTGAGGGACATCGGAGCCTCCGCCGCAGGTGGGGAAAGGGTTGGCCTGGGCGGCACCAGGCGCAGGGCCATGGTTGTGCAATTCCGGTCGCTTGGCCAGACGGGCCTGCCCGATACATGGACTCTATCGCGGCGATAAGTACAAACAATTTCATCTATGGCTGCCCGCGCGCCATGCTGCGGGTTCTGCAGGACTTCTGTTGCATCCCAACGATCGGAGGAGAGGACCATGTCAAACGAAGCGAAATGCCCGTTCTCGGGCGGCGCCCGCAGCCAGGCCATTACCGGCGCGTGGACCAATGCGGACTGGTGGCCGAACCAGCTCAACCTCGGGATCCTGCACCAGCATTCGCCGAAGGCGAACCCGTACGGCGAGAAGTTCGACTACGCCGCGGAATTCAAGACGCTCGATCTCGATGCGGTCGTGGCCGACTTGCATGCCCTGATGACCGATTCGCAGAACTGGTGGCCTGCCGATTACGGTCACTATGGCCCCTTCTTCATCCGCATGGCCT
>CAYWHO010000142.1:0-5971 GCA_964458195.1 uncultured Arenimonas sp. | reverse complement strand
GGCCTCGCCGCGGCCCCGCCCGGCGCAGGACGGCAAGATCCGCCTGGCCTACCTGTCGCCCGATTTCCACGAACACGCGACCGCCTACCTGACGGCCGGCCTGTTCGAGAAACACGATCGCGAGCACTTCGAGATCGTCGCCGTCTCGTTCGGCCCCGACAAAGGCGGCCCGATGCGTCGTCGCCTGCACGCGAGTTTCGACCGGTTCGTCGATGCGCGAACGCTGGCTGACGCGGAAGTCGCGCGCAACCTGTGCGACCTGGACATCCATATCGCGATCGACCTGGCCGGATTCACCTCGCGCAACCGCGCCGGCATCCTCGCTGCGCGCCCGGCGCCGGTGCAGATCGGTTTCCTCGGTTATCCGGGCACGATGGCCGTGCCCTGGCTCGACTATCTGATCGCCGATGCCTACGTGATCCCGGAGGGACAGGACGGCTTCTACGACGAAAGCGTCGTACGGCTGCCCGACTGCTACCAGGTCAACGACGACCAACGCGCGCTGCCGATGGACGCCGGTACGCGTGCCGAGCACGGCCTGCCCGACCGAGCTTTCGTTTTCTGCTGCTTCAACAACAGCTACAAGATCGGACCGGAGATCTTCGACCGGTGGATGCGCCTGCTGGCCCAGGTCCCGGACAGCGTGTTGTGGTTGTTCGAGGACAATGCGCTGGTCGCAAACCATCTTCGCCGCGAAGCCGCCGCGCGCGGCATCGCGCCGGAGCGTCTGGTGATGGCGCCGCGCCTGGCGCCGGCCGCGCACCTCGCACGGCATCGGCATGCCGATCTCTTCCTCGACACCTTCCCCTATACCGCGCACACGACCGGCAGCGATGCGCTATGGATGGGACTGCCGCTGGTGACCTGCGCCGGCGAGAGTTTCGCGTCGCGCGTGGCCGGCAGCCTGTTGCGGGCCGCCGGCCTGCCCGAACTGATCGCAGGCGACTTCGACGAATACGAAGCCCTGGCGCTTGCGCTGGCACGCGATCCCCCGCGGCTGGCGCGCCTTCGCACGCATCTCGCGGACGGTCGCAGGACGCATGCGCTGTTCGATACCGATCGTTTCCGTCGCCATCTGGAAACGGCGTACACGGCCCTCTGGTCCCGCCATCTGGCCGGCGAGCAGCCCTCCCGCTTCGATGTGCCGGCCTGAGCGCGCGGACTGCGCTCACGGCAAAACGCACGATCGTTGCCGGCGGAATATTTCGTCCGTTGTCCTGTCTTGCGCGCTATTTACGTGCGAATTTTTCCGTGACCGCGCTCGCATGATCCGTGACTTTTTTCACTTCTCGCGTGACGGCGGTTGCACGACTCTCGAGTATTGAACAAAGGCAAAGGAACCATGATCCGCAACCCCTTCTCCCGCCTCGTGAAGCGAGGCCTGCTTGCTCTCGGCACCACCCTCTTCCTGATCGCTTCGGCCCACGCGCAATCGAACAACAGCGCGAACATCGCCGGCAGCGCCAATCCCGGCGACACCGTCATCGTCGAAAACTACGACACCGGCCTGCATCGCGAGATCACCGTGCCCAAGAGCGGCAAGTACCGCCTGCGCTCGTTGCCCACGGGCAGCTACAGCGTGGTGATCCAGCGCACCGACGGCACGGTCGCCGCCTCCAGTTCCGTGACCCTGCAGGTCGGCCAGACCGCGCGGGTGGACGACCCGGCCACCAGCAAGGCCGCGGACTGATCGCTGCGGTCCTCCACCCCTGAAAACCCGCCGCGAGGCGGGTTTTTTCTTGCCACTGGCGCCGGGCCCGAATACCACATATATTTGTGGCATGCCCCTGACCGACCGCCAGCAGGCCGTGCTCGATTTCGTGACCTCCCGGATCCGGGAGCATGGCTCGGCGCCCACGCTGGCGGAAATCGCCGACGCCTTCGGTTTCAGTCAGGCGCGCTCGGCCCAGCAACACCTGCAGGCGTTGGAGGCGAAAGGGCATCTGCGCCTGCTGCCGGGCAAGGCCCGCGGCATCCGGCTGCTCGATGCGCCACCCGACACCTCCAACCTGCTCTCCCTGCCCATCCTCGGACGCGTCGCCGCCGGCCGGCCGATCGGCGCCGATGCCGGCTTCGAAGGCCAGCGCCTGTACGACCGCGCCACGTTCTTCCCGCAACCCGATTACCTGCTGCGCGTGAAAGGCGATTCGATGATCGGCGACGGCATCCTCGACGGCGACCTGATCGCGGTGAAGCGCATGCCGGTGGCCGAGAACGGGCAGATCGTCGTCGCGCGCGTGGACGGCGAAATCACCGTCAAGCGCCTGCAACGCACGAAGAGCGGTATCCGCCTGCTGCCGCGCAATCCCGACCATGCGCCGATCGAGATTCCGCGCGATGCCGACTTCGCCATCGAAGGACTGTATTGCGGTCTCGTGCGGAGCGCCTGAGTGGCCGTCGTCTCGCTGGCATCGATGCTGGAGGACCGTCGCCTGTGGCGCGGCACGGCGAAGACGCAGCTCGAACAAGGCCGCGAACCCACCGGCCATGCGCAACTCGACGCAGCCCTACCCGGCGGTGGCTGGCCGGAAGCGGCGCTCAGCGAAATCCTGGCGCCGGCCGACGGCATCGGCGAACTGCGCCTCGTCCTGCCGACGCTGGCGCGACATACGCAGGCCGGTCGCGATGTCGTATTGATCGCACCGCCCTACGTGCCCTTTCCGCGTGCCTGGCGCGATGCCGGCGTCGACCTGCGCCGTTTGCGCATCGTCGCCACGGAGCGCGACAAGGACGCGCTGTGGGCGAGCGAGCAATGCCTGCGCGCCGGTTGCCTGTCGGTCGTGCTTTGCTGGCCGCGCAAGGCCGACGACAAATCCCTGCGCCGCCTGCAGGTCGCCGCCGAAAGCGGGCGCGCGCTCGCGTTCGCGTTCCGCGATGCGCGCGAAGCGCGCAATCCTTCGCCGGCCGCCCTGCGCCTGCAGATCGAACCGGGCCAAGTGCGCGTGCTGAAATGCCGTGGCGGCCTCGCACCCGCACGCGTCTTTCCGCTTGCCGGCGCGCATTGAACCGCCGTCATGCTCTGGGCCTGCGTATGGCTGCCGCATCTGGCGCTGGACACGGTCCTCCGGCGTCATCCCGCGCCTGAAAAACCCATCGCACTCGTGCACGGCCCCCCGCAACGGCGCGCACTGCTGGCGACGAATGCCGCCGCACAGGCGAAAGGCCTGCAAGCGGGCCAGAGTTTCAGTACGGCGCAGGCCCTGCTGCCCGACCTGACGGCGATCGAATACGACGAGGAGTCGGTGACGCAGGCGCGTCGCCTGCTGGCGGCCTGGGCCTATCGCTACAGCTCGCAGGTCAGCCTGGCCTTCGACGATGCCGTCGTGCTGGAAATCCAGGGCAGCCTGGGCCTGTTCGGCCCCTGGCCGCGTTTCGAAGCGCAGTTGCGCGACGACCTGATCGCCCTGGGTTTTCGCCATCGCATCGCGATGGCGCCGGTCGCCAGCGGTGCCCGTGTGCTGGCCGGGCATCTCGACGGCCTGGCGTTCGAGCACATCGCGCCGATGCTGGCGACGCTGGCGCAGGTTCCGATCGCACGCGCATGCCTGCCTTCCACGACCGCGGATGCGTTCGAACATCTCGGCCTGCGCCGCCTCGGCCAGGTCTTCGCCCTACCGCGCGCTTCGCTGGGAAAACGCCATGGTCCCGGGCTGCTGGCGCAGCTCGATCGCCTGCGCGGCGAGGCGCCGGAAATCCTGCCGCTGCATCGGCCGCCGGATGTTTTCGACGCGCGCATCGAACTTTCGTTCGAGACCGAAAGCACGGAGGCCCTGCAATTTCCGTTGCGCCGGCTCACCTCCGATCTCGCCGCCTACCTCGCCAGCCGCGACGGCGGCGTCCAGCGTTTCGTGCTGCGTCTCGAACACGAAGACCATGCGCGCAGCGACGTGCCGGTCGGACTGCTCGCGCCCGAACGCGACGCCGCGCTCCTGTTCGAACTCGCGCGCGGGCGACTGGCGCAGGCCAGCGTGCCGGCGCCGGTGCGCGGCCTGCGATTGCTGGCGCGCGAACTGCCGCCTTTCGTGCCGGCGGGCACGGATCTGTTCGACCATCGCGCGCAACAGGGCATGCCCTGGGAACAACTGCGCGAGCGATTGCGTGCGCGCCTTGGCAATCGTTCGGTGCACGGCCTGTCGGCGGTGGCCGAACACCGGCCGGAATACGCCTGGCGCCGCGACACCACCGAAACATCACCAGTCGCGGCGCAGGACCCGTTGCCGCGCCCGGCCTGGCTGCTGGAAAAGCCCGTGCCGCTGCGCGACACGCGCCTGCAACTGCTCGCGGGGCCCGAGCGCATCGAAACCGGCTGGTGGGACGGCAAGGATGCGCAGCGCGATTATTACGTCGCCGAAACCTCGCAAGGCCAGCGCGCCTGGATCTTCTGCGCAGCCGGCGAACGCGGCCCCTGGATGCTGCACGGCTGGTTCGCATGAACGATCCCGCCCTGCCCGCCTACGCCGAACTGCACTGCCTGTCGAACTTCAGCTTCCTGCGCGGCGCCAGTTCGGCGCAGGAATTGTTCGAGCGCGCGAAAGCGCTGGGGTATTCCGCCCTGGCCATCACCGACGAGGCCACGATGGCCGGCATCGTGCGCGCCTACGAAGCGGCGAAGAACACCGGATTGAAGTTGATCGTCGGCAGCGAAATCCAGTTGCACGACGGCCCGAAACTCGTGCTGCTCGCCCAGAACCTCGGCGGTTACCAGACGCTGTGCCGCTGGATCACGACGGGACGAAGGCGCGCGGAAAAAGGCGATTACCGGCTGCAGCGCGCCGACCTCGAAGAAGACAATGAAGGCGTGCTGGCGCTGTGGCCGCCCGGAAGTTCGCCCGATATCGGACACGGCGAATGGCTGCGCGCCACGTTCGGCGACCGCGCCTGGCTGGCGGTGGAACTGCATCGCGGCCCCGACGATGCGCGATGCCTGCACGAATTGCGCGAGCTCGGCCGGCGCCTCGGCCTGCGCCTGGTCGCCAGCGGCGATGTGCACATGCATGCGCGTGGCCGACGCGCGCTGCAGGACACCGTCGCGGCGATCCGCCACCGCACGACGGTCGCCGAAGCCGGCGACCGGTTGTTCCCGAACGGCGAGCGGCACCTGCGCCGGCGCGAGGCGCTGGCGCAGATCCATCCACCCGAACTGCTGGCCGAAACGCAGGCGATCGCCGATCGCTGCCGTTTCGAGATGCATCAGTTGAAGTACACCTACCCGAAAGAAGTGGTGCCGGAAGGCCATACGCCGACGACCTGGCTGCGCGCGCTGGTCGAACAGCGTCTGCCGGCGCGCTGGCCGCGCAAGATCCCCGACGGCATTCGCGAAAAGATCGAGAAGGAACTGGCGCTGATCGCCAGGCTCGAATACGAGCCCTACTTCCTGACCGTGTACGACATCGTGCGCTTCGCGCGCGAGCAGAAGATCCTCTGTCAGGGCCGCGGTTCGGCCGCCAATTCGGTCGTCTGCTTCGTGCTCGGCATCACCGAGGTCAATCCGGAAGATGTCGGCATGCGCATGCTGGTCGAACGTTTCATCTCGGAAGAGCGCAAGGAACCGCCCGACATCGACGTGGATTTCGACGCCAGCCGGCGCGAGGAAGTTATCCAGTACGTGTACCGGCGCTACGGTCGCGAGCGCGCGGCCCTGACCGCGGTCGCCATCACCTGGTCGGGCCGCAGCGCATTGCGCGATGTCGCCAAAGCCCTGGGCCTGGTGCCCGACCAGGTGGACCGGCTGGCGCGCACGGTCGGCCGCTGGGACGACGACATCCCTTCGGATGAGCGCGTGCGCGAAGCCGGCTTCGATCCGGAAAGCCCGACGATCCGCCGCATCCTGGCGATCACGGCGCAGCTGATCGGCTTCCCGCGCCATCTCTCCCAGCATCCGGGCGGTTTCCTGATCAGCGATGCGCCCCTGCATACGCTGGTGCCGGTCGAGAACGCGGCGATGCCGGAGCGCACGGTGATCCAGTGGGAC
>CAYWHO010000141.1:0-6036 GCA_964458195.1 uncultured Arenimonas sp. | reverse complement strand
TGCACGACCATGCCGAGCGAATCGCCGACCAGGACGGCATCGATGCCGGCGGCATCGAGCGTGCGGGCGAAACCGGCATCGTAGGCGGTCAGCGAAGCGATGCGCTCGCCCTCGGCCTTCATCTGGCGCAGGCGCGGTACGGTGACGGCGGGTCGCGGCGCGGAAGGCGCGGAGTTGTCGGCGTACATGCGTGCGTTCCTGAGACCGGAAGCTCAGGATACGGCTTCGACGCCGCTCGCATCCACCTGCGCGAGCAGGTCGCTGACCTTGCCCTGCCCGACGATGTGCAGCGACGGGGCGATTTCCGCCAACGGCACCAGCACGAAGGCGCGTTCGTGCAGGCGCGGGTGCGGCACATGCAGTCCGGGTTCGTCGATGACCTCTTCGCCGAACACCAGCAGGTCGAGATCCAGCGTGCGCGGCCCCCAGCGATCCTCCTTGGCGCGCACGCGCCCGAACCGCTCCTCAATCGCAAGAAGATGTTCAAGCAACACGCGCGGCGTCATGCGAGTCTGCAACTCGACCGCGCCGTTGAGGAAGTCGGGCTGGTCGCCGCGTCCCCAGGGCTTGCTGCGGTACAGCGCCGACTGCGCACGAATGCTGGTCTGCGGCAATCCGTCGATCGCCCACAGCGCTTCCACCAGCGTGGTTTCGACATCGCCCAGGTTCCCGCCCAGCCCCACGAATGCGCGCTGCACTTCGCTCACGCTTCCGCTCCCGTCTCGGGCCGCGCGCCGGCGCTCGGCCTGCGGCGTCGGCGCCTGCGCTTCTTCGCCGTCGGCGCGTTGTCGGCTTCGTCCGCATCGGCGCGCGGCGACGCGCCGATGCGATCCGCCAGTTGCTCCGGCGGAAGCGCCTGCGCCTCGCGCCAGAAGTTCACGTCGTCGGCGACCTCCGGCGTGCCCGACAATCGCAACTCGAGGAAATCGAAAGCCGCGCGGAACCGCGGGTGCGACAACAGGCGAAACACGCGCTTGCGCTGGCGCTGGGCGAAGCGCGGCTGCAGCAGCCAGATTTCCTGCATCGGCAAGGAAAAACGCCGCGGCAAGGCGATGCGCTCGGCCTGATGCAGGGTCACGCGGTCGGCGGCGCGTTGCTGCGCGGCGAGCGCATCGACGCCCCCCTTCTGCAACACCGCCAGCTCGCGGCAATAGGCCGGCCACAACAGGGCAGCGAACAGGAAGGCCGGCGTCACCGTCTTGTCTTCGGCGATGCGCGCATCGGTATTGCGCAGGGCCTGGACCAGCATCTTGCGCAAGGCGCCATTGCGATTCGTTACCAGGGCCTTCGCCGTTTCCGGGAACAGCACCGGCAGCAGGCCGTGTTTTTCCATGCCGAGGAAACTCTGCTCGGCATGACCGGACAGGAAAAGTTTCAGGCATTCGTCGAACAAGCGCGCCGGCGCCGCGCTCTCCAGCAACGGCGCCAGTCGTGCGATGGGCTCGGCCGCCGCCGGATCGATGGCGAAGCCGAGCTTGGCCGACAGCCGCACCGCGCGCAGCATGCGCACCGGGTCTTCGCGGTAACGCGCTTCCGGATCGCCGATCAGGCGCAGCACGCGCGCCTGCACGTCCTCGTAACCGCCGACGAAATCGCGGACGGAGAAATCCTCGATCGTGTAGTACAAGGCGTTGGCGGTGAAATCGCGCCGCACGGCGTCGTCTTCGATCGTGCCGTAGACGTTGTCGCGCAGCAGCCGGCCGTCGTCCACCACTTCGCGGTCGCCGCTGCCATCGTCGGAATTGGCGCGGAAGGTCGCGACCTCGATGATCTCGCGGCCGTACACCACATGGGCGAGGCGGAAGCGCCGCCCGATCAGGCGGCAATTGCGGAACAGCGACTTCACCTGTTCGGGCGTGGCGTCGGTGGCGACGTCGAAATCCTTCGGGTGGCCGCCGATCAGCAGGTCGCGCACGGCGCCGCCGACCAGGTAACCCTGGAAGCCGCCCTCGCGCAGGCGATAGAGCACGCGCAGCGCGTTCGGGCTGATGTCCTTGCGGGAAATGCCGTGCGCATCGCGCGGAACGATGCGCGGCGTCGGCAGGGCGATGGGCTGTGCTTGCGTCATGCGATCTCTGTGTCCGTCCGCCCTCGGGACAGGGCGTCCCTGGAGCGCTCCGCGAGCCGCGTCGATCGCGGTCGCCCGGCCTCGGAGCCGCGGCTGCGCCTAGGCGCAACTGGAATGAGCCGCTATACTAGCCGCTGCCATCGGCTCATACCACGCGCTCCCTTCGTCTAGTGGCCTAGGACACGGCCCTCTCAAGGCTGGAACAGGGGTTCGAGTCCCCTAGGGAGCGCCAATCTCTTTACCGGACGCCGCATGCCCTTCGTCGTTACAGAGAATTGCATCCGCTGCAAGTACACCGACTGCGTGGAAGTCTGCCCGGTCGATTGCTTCCATGAAGGCCCGAACTTCCTCGTCATCGATCCCGACGAGTGCATCGACTGCACCTTGTGCGAGCCCGAATGCCCGGCCAAGGCGATCTATCCCGAAGACGACGTGCCGGCCGGCCAGGAAGGCTTCATCGCGTTGAACGCCGAGCTGGCCAAAGCCTGGCCGGTGATCACCGTGCGCGGCGAGCCGCTGCCCGACGCGGCCGAGTGGGACGGCAAACCCGGCAAACTGCCCGAATTGAAGCGCTGAACCGACGACGGACCGAGGGAACTCGGTCGCCGCGCAGCAAAAAGAAAAGGGCGCCAATGGCGCCCTTTTCCGTGGTACGCGTCGGTCGAGGACTCAGAACGCTTCCTTGATGGCGCGCAACAGCTGGCCCGCGGCACCGCCGGACATGACCTGGCCGTCCGGGCTGATGGCCGCGACGCGGCTCTGGTCGCCGCTACCTTCGACGCGAATCAGGAAACTCTGGCCCTGATAGCTCACGTCGTAGGTGCGCAGCGCTTCGGCCCGACCGGTGACTTCGACGCCATTGATGCCGCCCAATACCTGGCCGACCTTGGCCCAGACATCCGCGGCGGCACCGGGCACCTGGACGCCGGCATTGCTGCTGCGAACGCCCGCACCGAGATTCGCCGACGAGGGCACCACGGTCGCCGCCGAGGTATCGGGCAGATCCAGATCCGGCGGTACTTCCAGCGGCCGGTTTTCCGGACTCGACTGGTAATCGGCATTCTTCTTCTTGAACCAGCTGCAACCGCTGGTCGAGGCCACGGCCAGGATCAGGGCACCCAGCAGCAAGGGGCGCGATTGGCGGAAAACGGAACTCATCATGGTCTCCTGGGAGGGGTGGGCGGTCGGACCGCGTGGCATAGACAGTACCCGGAATCGGGAAGTTTCGTCAGGTGTGGGCCGCTTCCAGCGCACGGCAGCGGTCGGCGAAGGCATCGGCCGCCGCCGCATGGGCCGGCGACAGCGACAGCAGGGGAAGGCGCAAGCCCACGCCGATGCCCAGCCGGCTCAGCAGGGCTTTCACCGGGATCGGATTGGGTTCGACGCCGAGGAAATCGTAAACGGGCCCGAGCTGGCCATCGAGCGCCGCCGCTTCTTCGAAGCGTTCGTCGCGCAGCAGTGCGCACAGGCGGGCGAACGTGCGCGGCAGGACGTTCGACGCCACCGAAATCACGCCGTCGGCGCCGCCGCGCATCGCGCGCACGAAGGTCGGATCGTCGCCGCTGAGCAGGGCGAATCCGGCCGAACGCAGCGGATAGAGCGCATTCCATCGCGCTTCGTCGCCGCGGGCCTCCTTCAGGCCGACGATGTTTTCGTGGCCGCAAAGCTGCGCCACCGTTTCGGGTTGAAGGTCGCAGCCGGTACGACCCGGCACGTTGTAAAGCACGAGCGGCAGGCCGCCCTGTTCGGCGACGGCCAGATAGTGCGCGACCAGCCCGGGCTGGGTCGGCCGCACATACGGCGGCGTCACCACGAGGGCCGCGTCGGCGCCGCCGTCGCGCGCCAGTCGCGTCTGCGCGATCGTCTTCGTGGTATTGGACAGTCCCGTGCCGGCCAGCACGCGCATGCGACCGCCGATCTGCTGCACCGCCGAGCCGAGCAGGCGCGCATATTCGTCGTCGCTCAGGGCGGCTGCCTCGCCGGTCGACCCCGCCACCACGACGCCGGCGCTGCCGCCCGCGAGTTGCATGGCGATCAGGCGTTGCCAGGCGGGAAAATCGATCTCCCCGGCGGCCGTGAACGGCGTCGCCAGGGCGGTAATGCTGCCGGAAAGGTGCAAGGCGCGCGTCCTCGTCTGCGAGGACGCGATGTTACTTGCGGGCGAGAAGCCGCGACAAGTATGCTGACCCGGCATTCCGGCCTGCGCGCCGGCATCGCGGGCCGCCGCAACGGCGCTCCGATGCGATCCACCAGGAAGACCGATTTGACCGACGCTGCCGCGCGCCCCGCCACGAACGAGAACTACCTGCTGATCAGCGCCTACAGCACGCATCCGCAGTCCCCGCTCCTGTCCGTCACCCGGCGCATCGCCGATTCCGGCTGCAACATGGTGGACGCACGCCTGGCCACCGTGGGCCGCGACGTGTCCGTCGCCGCGCTCGCGGTCGGCTCCTGGGACGCCGTCGCCAAGCTCGAGGCCATGCTGACCCGGCTCGAACGCGAGGAAGGGCTCAAGCTCGTCTGGTATCGCACCGGCCCGAAGCCGATGCTGTCCAACCTGCTGCCCTATATCGTCGAAGTGGTCGCCGCGGATCGGCCCGGCATCCTGTTCCAGCTCGCCGATTTCTTCGACCGCCAGGGCATCACCATCGAGAACCTGCACAGCTCGCGTTACCGGGCCATGCAGACCGGCGCCGAAATGTTCACCGCCCAGGTCACCGTAGGCATTCCCGCCAACATGCACATCGCCGCCCTGCGCGACGATTTCATGGAATTCTGCGACCATCTGAACCTGGACGCGATCATGGACCCGATGAAGTTCTGAGCCACGAGCGACGAATGCCTGCCCAGCATCCCCTTACCACTTGCCGCCGCGCGCACTGATGCCCGAACGACGCCGCCTCGCTTCCGCCGACAGACCTGCCCGCCGCCACGGGCTTCCCGCCGCCTCCCGGTCCGGCACCCCGCAGTGACCCTCGCCTCCGATTTCCCTTGCCGTCCGCTCGCTACGCGAGCCTGGGCGGCCCTTCGCCGTGCCCGCTGCATCCATCACACCACCCCGACCTGTCCGACGACCTGAGAGAACCATGACCAAAGGCAAGCGCATCTACGTGCTGGACACCAACGTGCTGATGCACGACCCGACCGCACTGTTCAAGTTCGAGGAGCACGATGTCTTCATACCGATGATGGTCCTGGAGGAGCTCGACAACGCCAAGAAAGGCCATTCCGAAGCCAGCCGCAACGCCCGCCAGGTGAGCCGCTTCCTCAACGAATTGATCGAAGCGCACGGCAGCAACAACGTCGAGGGCGGCATCGCCCTGGCGCCGCCGAAAGGCCTGCAGCTGCGCAGCGCCGACAGCGCCGGACGAATGCTGTTCCAGCTCAAGCCGGTGGAAGCGGGCAAGCGCTTCGGCACGGTGATGCCGGACAACCTGATCCTCGGCGCCATCCTGCAATTGCGCGAAGACAATCCCGGCATTCCGGTGGTGCTGGTGTCGAAGGACCTCAACCTGCGCATCAAGGCCTCGATCTGCAGCGTGCCGGCCGAGGACTACGAAAACGACCGCGCGCTGGACGACTTCAACCTGCTGTTCACCGGCGCCACCGAACTGCCGAACGATTTCTGGGAACGGCACGAAGGCAACCTGCGTTCGTGGACGGAAAAGGGCCGCACCTTCTACGAAGTGCGCCGCCAGCCCGACGATGGCTGGTATCCGAACCAGTACCTGTACCTGCCGGGCGAGGACGAGGTCGAACTCAAGGTCGCCAAGCTCGACGGCGAGCGCGTGGTGCTGCAGATCGTCGACGACTTCCGCACGCCGCAGCACCAGGTCTGGGGCATCAACGCGCGCAACCGCGAACAGAATTTCGCGCTCAACGCATTGATGGACCCGGAGATCGACTTCGTCACCCTGCTCGGCACCGCCGGCACCGGCAAGACCCTGCTGACGCTCGCTGCCGGCTTG
>CAYWHO010000140.1:3519-6036 GCA_964458195.1 uncultured Arenimonas sp. | reverse complement strand
CCCCTCGATGTGATCGACGTCGGGCTTTTCCATCACCGACAGGAACTGCCGAGCGTAGGCCGACAGCGATTCGACGTAGCGGCGCTGGCCTTCGGCGTAGATGGTGTCGAAGGCCAGCGAGCTCTTGCCCGAGCCGGACAGGCCGGTGATGACGATCAGCCGGTCGCGCGGCAGATCGAGATCGAGGTTCTTCAGGTTGTGGGTGCGCGCGCCGCGGATGCGGATCGTGTCCATGCGGGGGTCTGCAGGGGTCGGAACAGGGCAGTCTAGCAGGACGCGAACCTTCTCCCGACCCCTCGGCAGCGTCGGACTCCGGCGGTTGCGCCGCCATTTATTTCCGGTGCGTTATTTCAGCTGCGGGCCGAGTTCCTTCAGCGGCGCGCTCAGTTCCACCTGGACATGGCGCCAGTCCGGCTTCCAGGGCAGGTTGATCTGGTTCTTGCCGTCGGTTTTCCAGGTTTTCTTCTTGCCGTCCGGCCAAACCAGGGTGGCGGTCTGGACCGCGCCTTTCTCGAATTCGATCGTGAAGGCCTTCACCTTCGGGGCGAACAGGCTGAGCATGCCGGCCATCTGCTTGATGCCGCGTTCGATCACCGCGGCCGATTCGGTCAGCGCCGCGTAGCTCATCCGGGTGCCGGGCGGGACGCGGGCCTTCATGTTGAAGCTCATCCGGAATGAGCCCTTGGGCTGGTTCACCTGGATCTGGGCGTCGGCGTCGGCCCAGTCCTGCCGGAAGGGCATGTCCACCTTGCCGTCGGAGCCGATGGGCACCGGCACGAGCTGGTTGCCGACCTTGATCCGCATCTGCAGGTCCGGCGGCAGGGCGGTCTTGCCCTCGGCCGGCTGGGCGGTGAAATGGAAGCTGTAAATGCCCTGGGGGTCTGCTTTTTTCAGCCCCAGGGGCATCTTGGCGACGTCCTCATAGGGGATGTCGCGCCATTCGGCGGCGGCCGACCCGGCCAACAACAGGCCCAGCAGGGCCAGGGCCGAGCGCAGGAAGGGAGAACGAAGGGAGGGGAGGCTGGGGCTCATCAGGGCAGGGGTCCGGTTGGGGGCGAAGTCATACTTGGTTGACTGCAAAGGGGTTTTCCCGCAAAATTCCGCTTCTGTCCCGTGACCGCGGGCCAGGTTGTCCAAAATAACTACAGAGGAATTCCGGTCATGTACGCAGTTATTGTCACCGGCGGTAAACAGTACCGCGTGATGAAGGGCGAAACGCTCCGCGTCGAGAAGCTCGACGCCGAAGTGGGTAGCAATGTCGACATCGACAAGGTGCTGCTCATCGGCGACGGCGACAAGATCAACGTCGGCGCCCCCAACATCGCAGGCGCCCTGGTCAAGGCCACCGTGAAGTCCCACGGTCGTCTGGACAAGGTTCGCATCGTGAAGTTCCGTCGGCGCAAGCACCATCGCAAGCAGATGGGCCATCGCCAGCACTTCACCGAAATCGAAATCACCGGCATCACGGCCTAAGGTCAAGGAGAAAACGTCATGGCATCGAAAAAGGGCGTAGGCTCGACCCGTAACGGCCGCGATTCCAACCCGAAATATCTCGGCGTGAAGATCTTCGGCGGCCAGGCCGTCGAAGCCGGCAACATCATCGTCCGCCAGCGCGGCACCGAGTTCCATCGCGGCGCCAACGTCGGCATGGGCCGCGACCACACCCTGTTCGCCCTCGCGGACGGCACGGTGGAGTTCTCGGTCAAGGGTCCGAGCAAGCGGCGCACCGTCAGCGTGGTTCCGGCCGAATAAGGTCGATTCACGCTGCCTGGCGAAGCCCCGCTCCGGCGGGGCTTCGTATTTTCGGGACTTGTCGGGATCGCTCGCTGCGGTCCGTGCGAATCCCATCCCGTTCCGGTCGCCGGGCCTTAGAATACGGCGGCCGATCGCTGCTCCGCGGCATTGCCCGCTCCCCGGAATCCGTTTCCCATGAAATTCGTCGATGAAGCCGTCATCACCGTGTTCGCCGGCGCCGGCGGCAATGGCTGCGTCAGCTTCCGACGCGAGAAGTTCATTCCGCTCGGCGGCCCGGATGGCGGCGACGGCGGCGACGGCGGCAGCGTCTGGGTCGAAGCCGACGAAAACCTCAACACCCTGATCGACTTCCGTCACGAGCGTCAGTTCCGCGCGCAGCGCGGCGAAAACGGCATGGGGCGGCAGATGTACGGCAAGACCGGCAACGACGTGACGATCCGCGTGCCCATCGGCACCGAGATCATCAACGTGGCCACCGACGAGATCATCGGCGACCTGACCGAACACGGCCAGCGCCTGAAAGTCGCCCAGGGCGGCGAAGGCGGCCGCGGCAACGTGCACTTCAAGAGTTCGGTGAACCGCGCGCCGCGCAAGGCGACTTCCGGTTCGCCGGGCGAAGAGCGCGACATCCGCCTCGAGCTCAAGCTGCTGGCCGATGTCGGTTTGCTGGGTTTTCCCAACGCCGGCAAGAGCACCTTCATCCGCGCCGTTTCGGCGGCGACGCCGAAGGTGGCCGACTACCCGTTCACCACCCTGTATCCG
>CAYWHO010000140.1:2166-3509 GCA_964458195.1 uncultured Arenimonas sp. | reverse complement strand
CCGAACCTCGGCGTGGTCAGCGTCGAGGCGTATCGCAGCTTCGTCATCGCCGACATCCCCGGCCTGATCGAAGGCGCCGCCGACGGCGCCGGCCTCGGCAGCCTGTTCCTGCGCCATGTGCAACGCACGCGCCTGCTGCTGCATCTGGTGGACATGGCGCCGTTCGACGAGAGTGTCGATCCGGCGCAGCAGGTGCGCGCCATCGAGGCCGAACTGCGCAAGTACGATCCGGGCATGCTGGAAAAGCCGCGCTGGCTCGTGCTCAACAAGGGCGATCTGCTTTCGGACGAGGAGCGCAGCGAGCGCGCCAAAGCCATCGTCGAAGCGCTGCAATGGGACCAGCCCTGGTTCGTCGTTTCGGCGATCGGTCGCGAGGGTACCTGGCCGATCATGCTGAAGATCCAGCAGTTCTTCGACGACCAGAAGCACGCGGCGTTGGAAGCGGCGGAAGACGCGGCCGCACGCAGCGCGATGGCCGCTGCCCGCGATGACTGAAAAAGCACCAACAAAAAAGCCGGCGTGCGCCGGCTTTTTCAATACCGCGATCCGGGGATCAAGCGGTCTTCAGCGCCTTGATGCGGGCGTTGATGCGGCTCTTGTGGCGGGCCGCCTTGTTCTTGTGGATCAGGCCACGCGCGGAGTAACGATCGAGGATCGGCACGGCGGTCTTGAACGCGGCTTCGGCGCCGGCGGCGTCGTTGGCGTCGAGCGCCTTGAGCACGCGCTTGACGGCGGTACGCAGCATGGAACGCTGGCTGGCGTTGCGGGCATTGCGGACCAGGGTCTGCTTGGCGCGCTTCTTGGCGGACTTGATGTTGGCCACTGGAAATTCCTGGGAAACGGTTCGGTGAAGGTGAAAGTGGTGCGTAAGACCCGAAAGTATGGCCGATTCAATGGCTTGAGTCAAACCCGCCGGCCCGCCCGTCCTGCCGGGAGGGCGGCATGAACCAGGCCGCCCCCGACCGCCGCCCGGGCCTGCTGCGCTCCACGGCCGTGTTCAGCGCGATGACCATGCTCTCGCGCGTGGCCGGCTTCGTGCGGGACCAGCTCCAGGCCAGCCTGTTCGGCACCGGTCCGGCGGTCAGCGCCTTCGTCGTGGCCTACCGGATACCGAACTACCTGCGGCGCATTTTCGCCGAGGGCTCGTTCTCGTCGGCCTTCGTGCCGGTGTTGTCGGAGTTGCGCGAGAAGGGCGACGAGTCCGCCTTGCAGGATTTCCTGGACCACGTGGCCGGCGCCCTGCTCGCCGTGGTGCTGGCGATCACCGGCCTGGGTATGCTGCTGGCGCCGTGGATCGCCCGGGTCTTCCTGCTGTTCGCCGGCAAGGATTCGCACCAGGTCGC
>CAYWHO010000140.1:0-2066 GCA_964458195.1 uncultured Arenimonas sp. | reverse complement strand
GGCCGGCTCGGACTGCGGCCGCGCCTGCGTTTCGATCCGAAACACCCGGGCGTGCGCAAGGTATTCGGCCTGATGTTGCCGACGATCTTCTCCTCTTCCGTCGCGCAGTTGAATCTGCTGGTCGGCACGATGTTCGCGTCGCTGCTGGTCGCCAACGCGCAAAGCTGGCTGTACTACTCCGACCGCCTGGTGGAATTCCCCCTCGGCCTGTTCGGGGTGGCCATCGGCACGGTGATCCTGCCGCATCTCTCGCGCCGCCACGCCGCCACCGATGCGGCCGGTTACTCGCATGCGCTGGACTGGGGCCTGCGCATGGTCAGCCTGGTCAGCATTCCGGCCGGCCTGGGCCTGGCCCTGCTGGCCGAGCCGCTCTGCGCCAGCCTGTTCCAGTACGGCCAATTCACCGCGCACGATTCGGCGATGGTCGCGGTCAGCCTGACGGCGATGAGCCTCGGCGTGCCGGCCTTCATGCTCAGCAAGGTGCTGCTGCCGGCCTTTTATGCGCGCCAGGACACGCGCACGCCGATGCGTGCGGCGGTGCTCACCGTCTTCCTCAACATCGGCCTGACGGTCGCCCTGGTCACGCCCTTGTGGCGGCAGGGCGTGGAGGCGGCGCACGGCGGCATCGCGGCGGCGACCGCACTGGCCGGCATGGGCAATGCGCTGCTGCTGTGGCGCTACCTGCGTCGCGATGGCCTGTATCGCCCCGAACGCGGTTGGTGGCGGCTGGCCCTGCAGATCGCGCTCGGCTGCGCCCTGATGACGGCGGCAGTGCTGCTGGTGCGCCATCACGTCGGCGATTGGGGTGCGTTGCGTGCGACGCATCGCATCGCCTGGCTGCTGGCGGCGGTGGGCGCGGGCGCCGTTGCCTACGCACTCGGCCTGCTGATGGCCGGGCTGCGGCCGCGCCATCTGCGTGAAGCCTGAGTCGTCGCGAAGGCCGAAACGCCGGGAAACCGGGCCTCGGCCGGCTATACTTGAAGCCTATGAGTCGGCTGTTCCGTGACGTCGAGGGCAAATCGTTTTGCCCGCAGGGCAGCGTGGTTTGCATCGGTGCCTTCGACGGCCTGCATCGCGGGCATCAGGCATTGGTCGGCCACGCGCGTTCGCGCGCCCGCGCCTCCGGTTTGCCGGCCGTCGCGCTGAGCTTCGAACCATTGCCGCGCGAATTTTTCTCGAAAGACCTGCCGCCGCCGCGCCTGCTGTTGCCGCGCGCCAAGTTCGAGGGCCTGCGCGACCTGGGAATGGACGCGGTCGGGCTGCTGCGCTTCGATCGCAAGCTGTCCTCGTTCAGTGCCGAGGAATTCGTCGAACGCGTACTGGTGCAGCGACTGTCGGCGAAGGAAGTCTGGGTCGGCCCCGAGTTCCGTTTCGGCAAGGGGCGGAGCGGCGACATCGGAGTGCTGCAACGCATGGGTGCGGACTGCGCTTTCGAAGCCGGCGAAATCGCGCCCGTCATCGTCGGCGACGAACGCGTGTCGAGCACCCGCCTGCGCCTGCAACTGGCCGCGGGCGATCTCGACGGCGCGGCCTTGTCGCTGGGCCGGCGTTACGCGATCTCCGGCAAGGTCGTGCGCGGCAAGCAACTGGGTCGCAAACTAGGCTATCCGACGGCGAACCTGCGCCTGGCCGGCAAGCGCCCGGCCCTGGGCGGGATCTATGCGACCTGGGTGCATGGCGTTGGCGCGCAGCGCCTGCCCAGCGTGTCGAGCCTCGGCACGCGGCCGACGGTATTCGGCACCGAGCCATTGCTCGAAGCGCATCTGTTCGACTTCGATGGCGACCTGTACGGGATGCGCATCGAAGTCGAGTTCGTCGCCAAGTTGCGCGACGAACTGAAGTTCGACGACCTGCCGGCCCTGGTCCGGCAGATGGACCTGGACGCGCAGCAGGCGCGGAAAATTTTGCGGCACGACACGGAAGCACTCGGAGCGAACGCGTGAGCAAGGACTACAAGAGCACCATCTCCCTGCCGGAGACGGAATTCCCGATGCGCGGCGACCTGCCCAAGCGCGAGCCCGGCATGCTCGCGGCATGGCAGCAGGCCGACCTGTACGCGCAGGTGC
>CAYWHO010000139.1:0-6060 GCA_964458195.1 uncultured Arenimonas sp. | reverse complement strand
CAACTGCCCTGCAGCACGGAGTCGCTGTTGCAGCGGCCTTCGCTGCGATAGGCATGCAGCAGGCTCAGTTCGAAATCGCCGCGTTCGGTCATCCAGCGGTAATTGCCGCCGAGCGAAATCGACCAGCGCGGTTCGCCGGTCGGCTCGCCGGAAAGGTCGGCGCCGGTGGAGGTGATCTTGTCCTTGTAGGTGGCGTCGATGTAGGCCAGGTTCGCCTGCAGGCCGAGGCCATCGGTGGCCTGCCACATCAGCTCCAGGTCCACGCCCCAGGCTTCTTCGTCGCTGGTGTCGATCAGGTACTGCGGCACGCCGGAGCCCGAACTGTTCGGATCGAGGCGGATGGACTGCTTGTTGTCGTAGATGTAGTGATAGACCGAGCCGTTCAACTGCAGGCGCTGTTCGACGAAGCGGTGCTTGAAGCCCGCCTCGTAGCTCCACACGTCCTCGTTCTCGAACTGCGAGCCGACTTCCACGCTGTTGAAGCCGCCGGCCTTGTAACCCTTGGTGACCGAACCGAACCACATGGTGTGCTCGCTCGGGCGGTAGTCGAGCACGACGCGCGGGCTGAAATCGCTCCAGGAATCGCTGCGCTTGACGACGGCGCCTTCCACGCCCGGCGGCAGGGCGAAGACGATGTCCATGTCGAACACCGGGCGGATCATCTGCAGCAGCGGGTCGGAATCGAAGAAGCCCATCTGGTCGAGCTGGGCGAGCACGGCGTCGAGATCGTCGGCATCGCGCGCGCCATTGAGCCAGCTGAAGCGCTTGCGGTCGTGCGTGTAGCGCAGGCCGGTGGTCAGGTTGACCTTGTCGTTGAGGTGCCAGATCACGTCGCCGAACACGGCGTAGGCCTGGAAATCGCCCTCGTTCTGCATGGTCTCGCGCCAGCTGTGGCCGAACAGCGTGACCGGGATCTGATAGGCCTGCAGCACCTGCTCGACCAGCGAATACGCCGGCAGGCCGGCGGTATTCAAGAGCACCGTGTCGATGCTGTCGGTGAAGGCATTCGTCTGGCTGGCCTGGCGCGCGTGTTCGTCGTAATAGCTCGCGCCGGCGACCCAATCCATCAAGTCGTTGGCGCCGGAGAACTTGAACTCCTGGTAGAAGCTGCGGTTGTGTTCGATATTGGCGGTGTCGAAGTACAGGTTGATGCGGTTGGTGCCGTCCTCGTCTTCGCGGTTGACGGTGTCGAAACCGCGCCAGGCCGTGGTGGAGACGAAGCGGCCCCAGTCGGCGTCGTGCGAGATGCTCATGGTGAAGCCGTCGAAACGGCGCGATTCCTCGTTGCCGATCACGTCGTTCAATACCGGCATGTGGAAGGGATCGCGATACTCGTTCGGGTCGGCGGGATAGGTCGGCAGGCCGGGCGCCGCCGGCAGATCGACGATGCCGATCACCGGGCGCGCGAGCTGGTCGATCACTTCGTGGTCCCAGCTCAGCAGCATCTGGGTCTTGTCGCTGATGTTCCAGCGATAGGCGGCGCGCGTGGCCCAGTTGTCGTCGGCGAAATAGTCCTCGCCGGTGGCGCTGTCGTGCAGCCAGCCATCGCTGCGATTGCCGAGCACGCTGATGCGCAGGGCGCTGTCCTTGCCGAGCGGCGCGTTCAACAAGCCGTCGATGTATTGGCGACCCTGGCTGCCCCAACGCAGGCGGGCGCGTCCTTCGAATTCGTCGCCGGGCTTCTTGCTGATGATGGACACGGCACCGGCGGCGCTGTTGCGCCCGAACAAGGTGCCCTGCGGGCCTTTCAGGACTTCGACGCGATCCACGTCGTTCAAGGCCAGCAAGGCGCCGCCCGAGCGCGCGGAATACACGCCATCGATATACACGCCGACCGCCGGATCGGTACCGACGCCGAAATCGCCGGTGCTGATGCCGCGAATCGCGTAGCGCGGCTGCGTCGGGCTGTCGGAGGAAACGACGAGCCCGGGAATGAAGGCGTCGAGATCGCCGAGGTCGTTCGCGGCGACTTGCTCGATCATCTTGCTGTCGACGACTTGCACCGAGATCGGCACTTCCTGCAGGTTCTGCTCGCGGCTCTGCGAGGTGACGACCACCGTTTCGAGGGTCGTGGTCTTCTTGCCTGCCGTCTGCGTCGCGGGCGTGGACGTGTCCTGCGCCGATTCGTTCTGCGCCGATGCCGCGGCCTCCGTCGTGCTCGCGGCCCAGGCGGGCGACAGGCCGAGCGCGAGACCTCCGAGCAGGACCTGGCGGAGTGCGACGGCTAGCTTGTTTTTGCGGATGGCCATGGATGTTCTCCCTCGGTGTTCGGTCTGTGCATCGGTTCTTGTGTCGGCATCGCGTTTCATAACAGGTCGCACTGCCCGGGCAGGGAAGCGATCCAGGCTTCGATCAAGGCGACGCCGGCGTCGTGGCGCGTGCCGCGCCCCAGCTCGGGCATCATCGCGCCGGGGTCGGTGGACGCCATGCGATACGCGAGGATGGATTCCGCCGGCTTGCCGGGCACGATGTCGAAGATGTGATCGCCGGTGCCCTGCCCGGCCGCGACCGGCGGCTTGCACAGGCCGAGCCGCATCGCGTCGCGCGTCGCGCTGTCGAGCATCAGGCCGGAGGTATTGGCCGGTCCGCTGGGGTTGTGGCAATGGCCGCAGTTGATGTCGAGGTAGGCGCGCGCGCGTTGCTCGAGCGGCTGTTTCGCATCGCGCCAATCGGCATTGCGCGCGACCTGGGCCGGGGCCGGCAGGTCACGCAGATAACCGACGCGCTGCAGATGCTCCAGCTGGTTCTCGGCGCCGTTGCCGTAGTCGTAAGCGCGGTTCAGATGACGGGCCTTGGGGCCGATCGGTTCGATGCGCCGCGCCTTGTTGTCGGTCGCGTGGCAGCCGGCGCACTGGTTCGCGTTCGGCACGACATAGGTGAAGCCTTCGCGGCGGCCGTCCTCGCGCTGCAGTTCGAGCGGGAACTCGTCGCCGGCGCGCGACAACACCGCATCGGTCTGTTCGGCATTCCAGACATACGGCAGGGCGATCCAACCTTCCTCGCGCCGGACCAGCAATCGCGTCTCGACCAGGCGCACGCCGGCCAGCGGCATGCCGCCGGCGGGTACGGACGGTGCCGACAGATCGTCGGCGAGCACGACATCGCCGCCGGTGGCGGCGCGTGGGTAATAGAAGGTCTTGCTGATGATGGTGCCGACCGGAAAATCGAAGGTTCGCTCCGGATCGAACGTCGCCGCGGCGCCGGCCGGCATCCACACCGTGCGCAGTTTGTGCGCGTAGTCGCTGAACAGCGGCGTGTTCAGATCGTAGGGCACGACGCCGGCGTTGAGCGACAAACGGCCGTCCGCGATCCGCAGCAAATGCCAGTCGCTGAGTTTTTCCGGGTTGCCGCTGGCGTGGAACTGCACCGGCGTCGGCGCGCCGCCACAGGACGCCAGCAAGGCGAGCAAAAGGAGCATCGCGCCGCGTCGCATCCAGGCGTGCATGACTGCGACTTCCCGCCTCGCGCTCAGGGCCGGGCCAGTTCGACCGGCGCCAGCTTGGCCAGGTCGCAGCGGAACTCGGCGCCCACTTCGGCCGGATTGCCGTAGTCGTGCGGGCCGTCGGCGTTGAGCACCTTCACGTCGCCGTTGTCGATGCAGATGCCCGGGCCGGCCGGCTTGCCATCGACCTTGCGATCCTTGTTGAGGAAGCCGTCCCAGAGCACATCCGGGAAACGGCCATTGAGGCCGTACATCGCCACCTTGAGCGTCTTCAGGTCCAGGCCGTCGGGCGAATCGCCGCCGCCCTTGAAGCGGTTGCCGTAGATGTAGATGTCTTCCGGATACGGATCGAACGTTTTCTCCACGCCGCTCTTGTTCATGTAGTTGGTGGAGAAGTAGCTGGAGATGATGATGTTGGCGGTCTGGTTGTCGGCGATATCGTTGTCGAAGATCTCGACGCGGTCGTTCGAATTGATCACCACGCCGGAACCGGCCGGCACGCTGGCGACGGCGGCGCCCTTGGCGGCGAAATTGCCGGTGTTGTTGGCGAACACGCGGTTCTTGAATACGCGCGTGCTGTGGCCGGCCTGCGACAGGTTCGGCATGTTGAATACCAGGATGCCGCCGGTGTTGCCGGTGGCGATGTTTTCGTAAACGTCGGCATTGGTCGAATTCTCGATCTCGATGCCGGCGACGTTGCGTTCGGCGCGCGAGCGGCGCAGCACGATGTTCTGCGACTGGCCGACGTAGATGCCGGCGTCGGAGGCGCCGATCGCCACCGAATCCTCGATCAGCACGTTGCGGGTCTTCACCGGATAGATGCCGTAGGCGCCGTTGGTGGTCTTCGGGCCGCCGGTCCATTCGACGCGTACGCCGCGGATGGTGATGTTCTCGCCTTCGTTGATCTTCAGGCCGTCGCCCTTGCTGTCCTCGATGGCGAGGTGTTCCAGGGTGAAGTCGCTGGCGTTGACCAGCAGGCCTTCGGCGCCACTGACCTGGCCCTTGAAGGAGAGGATGGTCTTGTCCATGCCGGCGCCGCGGATGGTGACGCCGCTGGTGCGCAGGCTCAGGCTGCGGTCGAAACGGTAGGTGCCGGCCGGAATCTCGATCACGTCGCCGGGCTTGGCATCGATCAGCTGTTCCTGGAGTTTTTTCTGGAACGCGGCATCGGCGGACGAAGGCGGCGGCGGTGCGCTGGGCTGGCACGCCGCCAGCAGGGACATCGTGACCGCGGGCAACAAGATCCTGCGCATAAGCCGAGCTCCTGGTGGGGTCGGCACGAAGCGGGCACGGCCCGGCGCTCCAGATCGAGGCGGGGCCAGGGCCCTCCCCGGCCGCTGACCGACGGAGTCTGTCGCCAAGCGCTGTTGCCTCGGAGGGCAGGAGCGGCATACTGAGGGGGGCAAAGCGGACAATCGTTCAGCGACCGGGCATGAAAAAGAAAATCTGCGACCCCCGTCTCACGGAAGCGACCATCACCACGAACGTGTTGTCGGGCCTGGCCGCCATCGCCGACGAGCGCCGGCTCGATTGCCGCCCGTGGCTGGCGGCCGCCGGGCTGACGCGTGCGCAAGTGGACGATGCGAGCGTGCGCATTTCCTACCGGCAGGCGCGCCTGGTGCTCAAGCGCGCCCTGCGCGCGATGCCGGAACCGGGCCTGGGCCTGGACGTCGGCGCCCGGCAGAACGTCGGCAACTTCGGCGTGCTCGGCCTGGCCATGATGACGGCGCGGACCTTCGGCGATGCGCTCGCCGTCGGCATCGAACATCACCGCATCACCGGCAGCCTGGTCGATCTGGATTTCGAGCCGGTCGATGCGACGCATGTCGCCATCGTCGTGCGCCAGCGCGTGGACGATGCCGACCTGCTGCCCTTCCTGTGCGAGGAACTGTTCTCCAGTTGCCTGATGGTGTGCCGGACCTTGCTGGGGGCGGATTTCCGACCGAAGCGCATCGAACTCGCCTACCCGGCGCCGACCGATGCGGCGCGCCACGCGGAATTGTTCCGCTGCGAGTTGCGCTTCGACGCCAGCGGCAACCGCGCGATCATCGAAATCCGCTGGCTGGAAACGCCGCTGGCCAGTTACAACCCCATCACCTCGCAGCAGGCGCTGGCCCTGTGCCGCGAACAGTCGGCGAACCTGCCGACCGAACACGAGATCACCTACGCCGTGACGCGATTGCTGCGCAGCCGGCTGTCGCAGAATCCGTTGTTGACCGATATCGCCGCGACCCTGAACCTCACCGAGCGCACCTTGCGCCGCCAACTGACGGCGGCCGGCATCGGCTTCCGCCAGTTGCACGATCGCGTGCGCAGCGAAGAAGCGACGCAGTTGCTGCAGAAGGAACACCTCACCATCGCCGAAGTCGGCAATGCCGTGGGTTTTCGCGACGTGCGCGAGTTCCGCCGCGCGTTCAAGCGCTGGACCGGCGTACCGCCGCGCGCGGCGCGCATGACCGCCGGCTAGCGCGAAAAAAGAAAACCCGCGGCGCTGATGCAGCCGCGGGCTTTCCGCTCCCTCCCCTACGATGGAGCGAAGGCATCGTGACCCGAGCCGGCGATGGCCGCACGTTGCAGCGCAGCATCACATCAGGAAGTAGGTCACCATCGCCAGGAAA
>CAYWHO010000138.1:0-6073 GCA_964458195.1 uncultured Arenimonas sp. | reverse complement strand
TTCGCAGTTGATGCCTCCGTAGTTTACGATCAGTGTGGGCGTGTTGCTCACGTCGGTCTGGCGCAAGAGTTCGACCACGTCGCGATACAGCGGCGCCACCGGGATGTTGTGCTCCACGCCGGTCACGCCGTCGAGGATCATCGGCAGGTTGTGGTTGAGCGTTGAGCCGCCTTCCTCGACCACCAGCATGCCGAGTTCGCGCGCGGCCTGGTTGATCATCTGGTGCTGTTCGCGCCGCGGCTGGTTGTAGCTCTTCACGCTGAAGGCGCCGGAGGCCTTCAGGCGTTGCAGGTGCGCGCGCGCATCGTCGATGGAGTTGATGACGACCTTGAAGTCGCCGTCGGCGCCGTAGAGGATGCTGCCGGTCGAGAACACGCGCGGGCCGACCAGGCGGCCGGCTTTCTGCAGTTCGGACTGCGAGAACACGGTTTCGGTGCTGGCCGAGGGGTCGTGCAGCGTCGTCACGCCGAAGGCGAGGTTGGCGTAGTAGGCCCAGTTCTGCTGCGGCACCACGCCGCCGTTGAAATGCGCGCCATGGCCGTGCACGTCGATGATGCCCGGATAGATGGTCTTGCCGCTGGCGTCGATGTTGCGCGCGCCGGCCGGGATGGCGACTTCGCCCTGCCTGCCGAGCGCGACGATCTGGTCGCCGCGCACGACCAGCACGCCGTTCTCGATGACTTCCTGCGTGCTACCGGCATTGCGCATCGTCACGAGGCGCGCGCCGGTGAAGGCGAAGGTGTCGGCCGGCGCGTCGCTGGCGACATTCAACCCGACGTCCGCGACGGTATCGGCACCGTCGCCGAGGGTGCGCGAATGGAACTTGTCGCCGACCAACCAGTGCAGGGAACGCGAATCGCTCGACCAGTGGATGTAGCTGCCGACGCCGAGCTTGGTGATCGGTACGGCCTGGCTGTCGTTGGCCAGATCGATCGCACCGCCGGTCGCCGGCAATGGCGCCACATAGACGTTGAACAGTTCGGTGAAGGCGACCTTGCTGCCGTCGGGACTGACGCTGACGAAGTCGGGATACTTGAGCTTGAGCACGTCGCGCGGCTTCTCGCCGAACACGCCGATCGACTTCAGCGTTTTCTCCAGGCCGCCACCGGCCAGGAAGAACACGCGCTCGCCCTTCGGATCGAACTGCGGATCGGAACCGCCATCGGCGATCTTGCGCGCGTCGCTGCCGTCGGCGTTCATGACGAAGACGCCGCGTTCGGTGCTCCACAGGCTGCCGGTCAGCGAGCCGCCGCCGGTGCGCGAATAGACGATGCGGCGACCGTCGTTGGAATAACGCGGCCCGTAGTAGAAGCCGGGTTCGCGGCTCAGCGTGCGGACCTGGCCGCTGGTGAGATCGAGCTCGCGAATCGAGGCGAGTTCGCTATCCGACCAGGTCGTGTACAGCAGCTTGCGGCCGTCGGCACTGAAGCTGGGCTGGTATTCGAAGTGTGTCGTCTCCGCGGTCAGCCGCATCGGCGTGCCGTTCGGCAGAGATTTTTTCCAGAGCTGGCCGAGCGCATGGAAGACGAGGGTGTTGCCGTCGGGGCTGGTCGCGGCGTCGCGGATCATCTTCGCTTCGAAACGATCACCGTCGAGGTTGCGCGAAAAACGCAGCGGCGCGGCGACCGTCTGCGAGACCTGGGCGCGGAACGGGATCTGCGCCGGCGTGCCGCTGGCCATGTCCACGCGCCAGAGCTTGCCCTGGCCCCAGATCACCACCGATTTCGAATCCGGCGTCCAGCCATAGTTCGCATAGGGGCCGAAGATGGCCCAGACTTCCTGCTGGTCGTGCGAGAGGCCGTTCCAGACCGGGCGCACTTCGCCGGATTTGAGGTCGAGCAAGTGCAGCACGGTCTTGTCGCGCACGCGTTTGACGAAGGCCAGCGATTTTCCATCGGGCGAAGGTTGCGGGCGGATGGCGCCGCCAGCGGTGTTCACCATCGTGCGCGTCTCGCCGGTCTCGCGGTCGAGGCGCTTGATCGCGTAGATCACGCCATGCACGTTCTTGTTGTATTCGAAGCTGCTGCCACCGCTGACGTCTTCCGAGTAATAGACGTAACGGCCATCGGGACTCACGGCCGGTTCGCCGAGGTCCATCTGGTCGTTCTTGCGTTTGGTCAGTTGCAGGCCGCCGGTGGCGCCGCCGTTGACCGCGTACATCCATAGTTCGCCGGCGCCGAGCGAGCGCTCCGAGGTGAAATGCTTGCGGCCGATCAGGTACTGCCCATCCGGCGTCCACACCGGATTGTTGAGCAGGCGGAAATTCTCCTTGGTCACCTGCGTCGCGCCGCTGCCGTCGCGACTCATGCGCCACAGGTTGTTGCCGCCGCCGCGGTCGGAGGTATAGGCGATCTGCTTGCCGTCGGGCGAGAAGCGCGGCTGCACGTCCCAGGCCGCGCCGCTGCTGATGCGGGTGGCGTCGCCGCCGCCGATCGGCAGCGTGTAGATGTCGCCGAGCATCGAAAACGCGATCGTGCCGCCGTCGGGGCTGACGTCGAGGTCGAGCCACGTGCCTTCGTCGGTGCTGAACTGGATCGTCTTCGTTGGGCCGTGGGCGGCGTTGACGTCCCACTTGGGTTTGTCTGCTTTGTCGGCGGCGCCGACAGCGCCGGCGAACGAAAGAGCGAGGGCGAAGGCGAGCGGATGCAGTTTCATGGCGGGGTTCCGGAAGACGCGGGGCCCGCAATGCGGGCCCCGGGAGGTGGGTTTCAGTGCTGGTAGGCTCGGGGCAGGGCGCCCGGCGCTTGCAGGTAACGGTCGCGCAATTCGGTCTGGCGTGAGCGCATCGGCATCGCCTGGCCACGCATCCACACCTGTTCGGCGGTCGTGGTCAGTTCGAGCGGATCGCCGTTCCACAACACCAGATCGGCGACCAGACCCGGCTCGATGCGACCGACCTGGTCGCCGACGCCGAAGGCCGCGGCGGGCACGCTGGTGATCGCGGCGAGGCCGGATTCCCAGGGCAGGCCATTGGCGACGGCGACGCCGGTATCCTGGCGCACCTTGCGCGCGTTGTGCGAGGCGAAATCGAAATCGCTGACGATCACCGGCACGCCGGCCTTGTGCAGCAGGGCCGCGTTGTCCAGGCGCGCACCGATCTGGTCGAAACTGCCGGGCAGGTTCTGCAGCGTGTTGAGGATGACCGGCACTTTCGCCGCCGCCAGTTGCGGCGCCACGCGCCAAGCCTCGGCGCCGCCGACCACGATGGGACGCAGGCCGTGCTTGCGCGAGAAGGCCAGCATCTGGCGGATGTCGGCCGCGCGATCGACCGAGAACAGCACGCGGCCGCCGATCAGATACTTCGCCAGCGTCTCGCGCCCGGTCGGCGTCAGCAGCGCGTTCGGCGTGCCGTAGGGCGCGAGCCCGCGCGCTTCGCGGATGGCCTGTTCGAGCAGCATGTATTGCGCCGCGCGCGACTTGCCGCTGAGCGATTGCGCGCCGCTGCCGAGGCTGACGAACAGCAGCTTCGGGCCGAACACATTGCTGTCGGCGCGACCATCGAGCCGGATGCTGCCGCCCTGGCCGGCGACCAAGCTGCCGCCGCCGGCGCTGTTGGCCGAGAGCACGCTCCAGGTGACGCCGCCCATGCGTGCGACCGGCAGCAACATCGAATCGGGATTGAAGGCGAGGCTGACGTCGAATTCGGGTCGCATCTGCGGCGGTTGTCCGCCGCCGCCGAAAGACTGCGCGCTGTCCACCGTGCTTTCTTCGCCGGAAACTTCTTCCAGACCGATGTCGCCGACGCCGCCGAACAGGCCGGGCGTCAGCGCCTGGCCTTTGGCGTCGTACACCGGAACGTTCGGCGCGATCAGGATGTCCTTGCCGACCATGCGGATGATGCCGCCCTGGATCAGCACGTCGGCATCCTTCAAGGTGCCGCGGGCGCCGGCGGTGTGCACGGTGGCGTGCTTGATCAGCAGGTCCTGCGCGAACGCAGGCAGCGCGGCCGAGATCGCCACGCACAACACGGCGGGCTGTAGGGTGGGCTTCAGCCCACCAAAAAACCTCGCAAGAAAATCGAAGCGGCTCATCGCACAGCCTCCTGTCCCAGCATGAAATCGGATACCGGTTGCCGCGATTTGTCGCCGCGGTCGTACATCAAGGCGCCGTCCACATAGACCTTTTCGGCTTTCGCGTACACGCTGAAAGGCGTGCCGTTCCACAACACGACATCGGCCATCTTGCCCGGCGCCAGGGTGCCGGTGCGGTCGCCGATGCCGAGCGCGCGCGCGGGGTTCTGCGTCAACCAGCGGATGGCGCGTTCGGGAGGAATATCGATGTTCACGCGTCGCGCGTTGCCCATCACCTTCGCCGCCTCCTGGTTCAGGCGCTGGATGCCTTCGGACGAATCCGAATGCACGATGGCGCAGCCCTTCTCGGGGCGATCGACCAGGGCGATGTTTTCCTGGATGCCGTCCAGGGACTCCATCTTGAAACCCCACCAGTCGGCCCAGAGCGCGCCGCAAACGCCTTCGGCGGCGAGGCGGTCGGCGATCTTGTAGGCCTCGACGCCGTGGTGGAAGGCAGTGACGCGGAAACCGAATTCCTTCGCCAGGTCGAGCATCGTTGCCATTTCGTCGGCGCGATAACAATGGATGTGCACGAGGATTTCGCCCTTGAGCACGGACATCAGGGTTTCCTTGGCGAGGTCGCGCGACGGCGGGTCGCCCTTCTTGTCGCCGGCGTTGTATTTGTCCCAGGCGCGCATGTAGTCCTGGGCGGCGATGAAATCGGCGCGATAGCCGGCGACATTGCCCATGCGCGTGGACGGCGCCGAACCCTTGCCGCCGTAAACGCGCTTGGGATTCTCGCCGCAGGCCATCTTCAGGCCCCAGGGCGCGCCGGGGAATTTCATCGCCTGGTAGGTGTTGGCGTAAACGTTCTTGATGGTCACGCCGCGGCCGCCGATCAGGTTCGCCGAACCCGGCAGCAGCTGCATCGTGGTGACGCCGCCGGCCAGCGCGGTGCCGAAGCCCGGGTCCTGCGGCGTAATGGAATGTTCGGCCCAGACTTCCGGCGTCGTCGGGCTGGTCATCTCGTTGCCGTCGTTGTGCGCGTTCACGCCCGGGCTGGGATACACGCCGAGGTGCGAATGCACGTCGATGATGCCGGGCGTGACCCAGCGGCCGGTGCCGTCCACCACCTGGGCCTCGGCCGGCGCGCTGAGCCCGCTGCCGACGGCGGCGATCTTGCCGTCCTGCATCAGTACGTCGGCGTTGTCGAGCCGCTCGCCGCTGCCGGTGAGCACGGTCGCGTTGCGGATCAGCACGGGCGGCGAAGGCACCGGCGCGTAGGTGCTGGGATAAGGATCGGACGGCGCCGCGGGCGCAGTCAGCGGAATCGCCGCCAGCAGGGCGGCAAACAGAAGTCTGGTCATGGCTTTCCCCGGTTAACAGGGCAACCCTAGCCCCGCCCCCCGGCCTTGCCAACCCTGCCTTAGGTCATGGTTGGCCGGGCGCGTGGCAAAATGGCGAAACCGCGGAGGAAGGGATGAAAGACAAGACCGAAATCGTCAGCAACTGGCTGCCGCGCTATACCGGCGTGCCCCTGGAGAAGTTCGGCGAACATGTGCTGCTGACCAACTTCGGCGGCTATCTCGACACCTTCGCCCGCCTGACCGGCGCCGAGGTCACCGGCCGCGACCGGCCGATGCCGAGCGCGACGATCGACGGCATCACGATGATCAATTTCGGCATGGGCAGCGCCAACGCCGCCACGGTGATGGACCTGCTCAGCGCCCTGCCGCCGAAGGCCGTGCTGTTCCTGGGCAAGTGCGGCGGACTCAAGCGCAAGAACGCCTTGGGCGATCTGATCCTGCCGATCGCGGCGATCCGCGGCGAAGGCACCTCGAACGATTACCTGCTGCCGGAAGTGCCGGCGCTGCCGGCCTTCGCGTTGCAGCGCGCGGTGTCGACCATGGCACGCGACCTCGGCCACGATTACTGGACCGGCACGGTGTACACGACCAACCGCCGCGTCTGGGAACACGACGACCACTTCAAAGCCTATCTACGCCGCTTGCGCGTCATGGCAATTGATATGGAAACGGCGACCATTTTTGTGGTGGGGTTTG
>CAYWHO010000137.1:0-6096 GCA_964458195.1 uncultured Arenimonas sp. | reverse complement strand
ACCGGGGCAAGGCGAAGAACATCGTCGCGACCTGCCGGCAGCTGATCGAGCTGCACGGCGGCCAGGTGCCGGACGATCGCGCGGCGCTCGAGGCGTTGCCGGGCGTCGGACGCAAGACGGCCAGCGTGATCCTCAATACCGCGTTCGGCCATGCCGCGATCGCGGTCGACACGCACATCTTCCGCGTCGCCAACCGCACCGGCCTCGCGCCCGGCAAGACCGTGCGCGCGGTCGAAGACAAACTGATGAAGGCCGTGCCGCCGGAGTATCGCCTCGATGCGCACCATTGGCTGATCCTGCACGGGCGCTATGTCTGCAAGGCGCGCAAGCCCGACTGCCCGCAATGCGTGATCCGCGACTTGTGCCGCTATCGCGACAAGACGCCGACCCCGTAGCCGCCGACCGCCCACCGCCGACCCGGCCGCCCGATGACGGAACCGCAGATTCCGGCTGGACGCCGGAGACAATATTTCGGCACTGTCACAATAACGAAACCTTCACGACCTAAGCTGCGCCGGTCTTTCCACTCGCCCTCTCTGGGAACCGTCATGAAACCGATGCAGAAACTGCTCGCCGCCGCCGTCCTGGCCGCGCTCTCCACCCCGGCCTTCGCCGAGATCTCGTTCGACGTGATCGGCGGTTCGGAAGTGAGTTTCGAAGGCCTGCTGCAGGCCGACACCTACTGGTACAACAGCGACGTCGCCAACCTCAACGCCGCCGTCGGCGACGGCGACGACGATTTCGATTTCCGCCGCGCCGAGCTGATCTTCAAGGGCAAGGGCCCGGGCCAGTGGAACTGGGTCGTCGGTTACGACGCCAAGGACAAGAAGTTCCTCGACGCCAACGTGCAGTACAAGTTCACCGGCTTCACCTCGATCACCGTGGGCCAGTTCAAGCAGCCCAACAGCCTGGAAGAACTGGGCAGCACGCGCCACAACGACTTCATCGCCAAGGCCATGAACACCAACATGCAGGGCGTCGCCCGCCGCATGGGCGTGGGCGTGACCACCGGCGGCGACAACTGGACCGTCACGGGTTCCTGGTTCACGCGCGAAATGACCCGCAACCGCGCCGGCGGCGACGGCTTCGGTGCGCGCGGCACCTGGGCGCCGATCATGGATGAAGGCGGCTTCCTGCACCTCGGCCTGTCCTACGTGGACTATGAAGCGGCCGATTACACGCAGGCGATCAACGCCAATCGCGACAACCGGGCGCGCCTGCGCGTGCGTCCGGACGCCGACATCACCAGCGTGCGCCTGGTGGACACGGGCACCTTCACCGACGCCGACCGCATCCGCACCTGGGGCGCGGAAGCGGCGTGGGTGCACGGCCCGGTCAAGGTCCAGGCCGAGTACATGGGCACGCGCATCAGCCGCACCGCCCACGACAATTTCAGCGGCAACGGCTGGTACGTCTCGGGCGTCTGGAACCTGACCGGCGAGACCTGGGGCTGGAAGAACGGCACAGTCTCCACGCCGCTGCCGAGCGATCCGGCCAAGGGCATGTGGCAGCTGGGCCTGCGCTACGACCGCGTCGACCTGAACGACGGCCTCGTCTACGGCGGCACCGAGCACAACTGGACCGTCGGCGCGAACTATTACTGGCACTCGAACTTCAAGTTCGCCCTGAACTACGTGAAGGTCAGCAGCGAGCGCGGCATCATCCCGATCAACGACGATCCGAGCATCGTCGAGTTCCGCGCCCAGATCTACTGGTAAGCGCGTACGACGAAGGGCGCGGCTACGGCCGCGCCTTTCTTTTTTTCCGTTTCACAAATCTCTGATCGAGGCCTCGCGACCCGGCCGGGGCCTCACTGCCCGCTCGGGCGCAGGCGTCGTCCTGACCAGCTCACGAGCGGACGCTCCGGGCATCCTGCCCTCCGCTTCATTCCGGCCCCGACCAAGTCGCAGGCCAGCGAACGGTGGTCTGGCCGCACCACACCACGAGTCGCGCTCGGCAAGCGTGGCCGACAGTTCGCGCGATCGGATCGATGCGGGACTGGACCGGAAGCGGAGGCAGGAGCCGTAGCGTCCGCGAGTCGGTGGCCATGGATGGCGTACCGACCGAGCGGGACGGTCCGCGCCCGCTCGGTACGAGCGCGCGAGACGGATACCAGGAACGGCACCAGCCCAACCCGATTGTTACAACCGTCATACCCCTGTCACAAACCTCCGCGATCCTGTGCGCGCCGGGAAGCCCGGCGCCCGATCCACAGCGATCACGCGGACCATTCCAGGAGTTGCAAGTGTTCAAATCCATCAAATCCCGCCTCGCCATCCTCGCCCTCGCGGCGGCCATGGCCAGCCCCTACGCCAGCGCCCAGAACGTTACCGGCGCCGGCGCATCCTTCGTTTACCCGGTGATGTCGAAGTGGTCGGCCGACTACAACAAGGCCACCGGCCGCAAGGTCAACTACCAGTCCATCGGTTCGGGCGGCGGCATCGCCCAGATCAAGGCCGGCACGGTCGATTTCGGTTCGTCCGACGCGCCGCTGAAGCCCGAAGATCTCGCCGCGTCCGGCCTCGTGCAGTTCCCGTCGGTGATCGGCGGCGTCGTGCCGGTGGTCAACGTGCCGGGCTTCGCCGCCGGCCAGATCCGCCTCAACGGCCCGGTGCTCGGCGACATCTTCCTCGGCAAGATCGCCAACTGGAACGACCCGGCGATCGCCGCATTGAATCCGGGCGCCAAGCTGCCGGCGCTGCCGATCCGCGTCGTGCATCGCGCCGATGCCTCCGGCACCACCTTCAACTTCGTCAACTTCCTTTCCAAGGTCAACCCGGAGTGGAAGAGCAAGGTCGGCGAAGGCACGGCGGTGAAGTGGCCGACCGGCATCGGCAGCAAGGGCAACGAAGGCGTCGCCGCCTTCGTCAAGCAGCTCAAGGGCGGCATCGGCTACGTCGAACTGTCTTACGCGCTACAGAACAAGATGGCCTACACGGCGATGCAGAACGCCGCCGGCAAGTTCGTGCTGCCGAGCGACGAGAGTTTCGCCGCCGCCGCTGCCAACGCCGATTGGGCCAAAGCCAAGGATTTCTATCTGGTCATGACCAACGCGCCGGGCGAAGCCTCGTGGCCGATCACCGCCACCAACTTCATCCTGATGTACCGCCAGCCGAAGAACGCGGCCTCCGCCAAGGCGGCCAAGGAATTCTTCGCCTGGGTGTACGCCAACGGCGACGAAGCCGCGAAGAAGCTCGACTACGTGCCGCTGCCGGCCGCGCTGGTGACGCAGATCCAGGCGTACTGGGCGCAGAACATGAAGTACTGATCGAGAACACTCCCGACCGCGACGCAGCCTTCGACCGAAGGCTGCGTTCGCTTCGGGGAGCCGGGAACTGTGCGCCGCAGCGCGCCCAGTTCCGGGCTTCCCGCCTGAAGAACAAGAACCATGACTGCACAAGCTTCCCTTGCCCTGTCGATGCTGGACCAGCGCGCGCGGACCGACGGCCGGCTGGACCGTGCGTTCCGTTTCCTCGTCGCCTGCGCCGGCGTGACCGTCCTGGTCGCCTTGCTCGGCGCGGCGGCGGCGATGCTTTGGGGCGGGCGCGAAGCCTTCACCGAATTCGGCTGGAACTTCTTCGTCTCCAGCGAATGGGACGTCGGCGCGCGCAAGTTCGGCGCCCTGGTGCCGGTGTTCGGCACCGTCGCCACCTCGCTGATCGCGATGATCATCGCGGTACCGGTGAGTTTCGGCATCGCCCTGTTCCTGACCGAAGTCGCCCCCGCCTGGTTGCGCACGCCGCTGGCGTCGGCGCTGGAATTGCTGGCCGGCATCCCGTCGATCATCTACGGCATGTGGGGCCTGTTCGTACTGGTGCCCTATCTCAGCGAACACGTGTTTCCGTGGATGGAATCGCACCTGGCGCCGCTGCCCGTGATCGGCAAGCTGTTCGAAGGCCCGCCGCTCGGCATCGGCATGCTGACCGCCGGCATCGTGCTGGCGATCATGGTCATCCCCTTCATCAGCTCGGTGATGCGCGAGGTGTTCCTCACCGTGCCCACGCGGCTGAAGGAATCGGCCTATGCGCTCGGATCCACGACCTGGGAAGTGGTCTGGGACGTCGTGCTGCCCTACACGCGCTCGGCCGTCATCGGCGGCATCTTCCTCGGCCTCGGCCGCGCGCTCGGCGAAACGATGGCAGTGACCTTCGTCATCGGCAATGCCTACGAGATCAGCGCCGGCCTGCTCAATCCCGGCACCTCGATCGCTTCCACCATCGCCAACGAGTTCGGCGAATCGGTCGATCCGCTGCACAAGTCCTCGCTGCTGGCGCTGGGCCTCGTGCTGTTCGTGCTGACCTTCGTCGTGTTGGCCTTCGCCAAGTGGATGCTGATGCGCCTGCAGAAGCGGGAGGGCAACTGATGGCCAGCGCCGCCGACCGCCTGTATTTCCGTCGCCGCCTGATCAACGGCCTGAGCCTCGTGCTCTCCGGCGCGGCCGCGCTGTTCGGCCTGTTCTGGCTGGTGTGGATCCTGTGGACGACGCTGAGCCGCGGCCTGAAATACCTCACGCCCGCCCTGTTCACCCAGATGACGCCGGCCGCCGGCGAAGACGGCGGCATGCTCAATGCCTTCGGCGGCAGCCTGATCATCGGTACGCTGGCCATCGGCATCGGCACGCCGATCGGCATCGCCGCCGGGACCTACCTCGCCGAATTCGCCAACAACCGTCGCATCGGTGCGATCATCCGCTTCGTCAACGACATCCTGATGTCGGCGCCGTCGATCGTGCTCGGCATGTTCGTCTACACCGTCGTCGTGATGCAGATGGGCCATGCCTCGGCCCTTGCCGGCGCGATCGCCCTGGCCTTCATCGCCCTGCCGGTGATCGTGCGCACGACCGACGAAATGCTGCGCCTGGTGCCGACGCAGATGCGCGAAGCCGCGCTCTCGCTCGGCATTCCGCAATGGAAGGTCACCACCCAGGTGCTGTATCGCGCCGCCCTGCCCGGCATCATCACCGGCGTATTGCTGGCCTTCGCCCGCATCAGCGGCGAGACCGCGCCGCTGCTGTTCACCTCGCTGAGCAACCAGTACTGGAGCACGAACCTGATGCAGCCGATGGCCAGCGTGCCGACGGTGATGCTCAGCTTCGCCATGAGTCCGTTCGAGAACTGGAACGGTCTGGCCTGGGCCGCCGCCTTCTGCATGACGCTGTTCGTCCTGACGCTGGGGCTGATCGCCCGCGTCGTCCTCCTGCGCAACAAGATGAGCCATGACTGACGTGCAAATCTCCCTCGCCACCTCGCTGCCCGCCGGGCCATCCAGCACGCTGGCGCCGGCGCCGGTGAAGCTTTCCGCACGCGGACTGTCGTTCTACTACGACCAGTTCAAGGCCCTGCGCGACATCGACCTCGACGTGCCGGAAAAGCGCGTCACCGCCTTGATCGGCCCCTCCGGCTGCGGCAAGTCGACCCTGCTGCGCATCTTCAACCGCATCTATTCCATCTATCCGAAGCTGCGCGCCGAGGGCCAGGTCCTGCTCGACGGCGAGAACGTGCTCGACCCGAAGTACCCGCTGAACAAGCTGCGCTCGAAGATCGGCATGGTGTTCCAGAAGCCCGTGCCCTTCCCGATGTCCATCTACGACAACATCGCCTATGGCATCGGCCACTACGAGAAGCTATCGCGCGCCGACATGGATGCGCGTGTCGAAGCCGCCCTGCGCCAGGGCGCGCTCTGGGACGAGGTCAAGGACAAACTGAAGCAGAGCGCGCTCGGCCTGTCCGGCGGCCAGCAGCAACGCCTGTGCATCGCCCGCGCGATCGCCCTGCGCCCGCAGGTGATCCTGTTCGACGAACCGACCTCGGCGCTGGACCCGATCGCGACCGGCAAGATCGAGCAGCTCATCGCCGAACTGAAACAGCAGTACACGATCCTGATCGTGACGCACAACATGCAACAGGCCGCGCGCGTGTCCGACTTCACCGCCTTCATGTACCTGGGCGAACTGGTCGAACACGGCGTGACCGAGACGATCTTCACCAAGCCGACCAAGCAACAGACGGAAGATTATATTACTGGCAGGTTTGGTTAAATTCAGTTTTCGGTTTTCGGTTTTCGGTTTTCGGTTTTCGGTTTTCGGTTTTCGGTTTT
>CAYWHO010000136.1:0-6130 GCA_964458195.1 uncultured Arenimonas sp. | reverse complement strand
AACTCGTCCCACAGCGGCAGGCGCCAGGCGCGGTCGAAGACCTGTTCGCCGGCGCCGGCGAGCTCTTCGGCGAGATCGTCGTGCTTGCTCATCAGGCCGGCGGCGTACTTGCCCAGCGCAATGACGCAGGCGCCGGTCAGCGTGGCGACATCGACGGTGGCCTGCGGCTCGAAACGCTGCACATAGGTCAGCGCATCGCACAGGATCAGGCGGCCTTCGGCATCGGTATTGCCGACCTCGATCGTCTTGCCGCTCATCGACGTGATCACGTCGCTCGGGCGGTAGGCGTCGGCGTCGGGCATGTTTTCCACCGCCGGAACGACGGTCACCAGGTTGAGCGGCAGTTGCATCTTCGCAGCCGCCAGGAAGGTGCCGAGCACCGACGCCGCGCCGCACATGTCGAACTTCATTTCCTCGATGCCGCCCTGGACTTTCAGGTTGATGCCGCCGGTATCGAAGGTGATGCCCTTGCCGACCAGCGCATAGGGCTTTGCGTCGCCGGCGCCGCTGTAGCGCAGCACGATCAGGCGGGGCGGATTGGCCGAGCCGCGGGCGACGGCCAGCAGCGAGCCCATGCCAAGCTTTTCCATGTCGGCGCGCTCGAGCACTTCGCACACGACGTTGGCGTGATCGCCGGCGAGTTTGCGCGCCTGCTCGGCGAGGTAGCCCGGATTGCAGATATTCGGCGGCAGGTTGCCGAGTTCGCGGGTGAAGGCGATGCCGTCGGCGATGGCCGAACCCTGCGCGAGGGCGTTGGCGCGGGCGGCATCGCCGGAGAGCAGCACGGACTCCAGGGTCACTTCCGCCTTCTTGCTGCGCGTGGCCGTGTATTCGTAGGCGGCGTGATCGGCGGCGATGGCGGCCTGGCGCACGTTCCAGTCGGCGTCGCGGCCTTTCACCGCGATTTCGGTCAGCGTCAGCAGCAGGTTCTTCGCCGGACCGGTGCGCAGTGCGCGCACGGCATCGGCCACGGCCTTCAGGTATTGCGGCACGGCGAACTTGCCGGCTTCGCCCAGACCGATCACCAGGACCCGCGGCGCCTTGATGCCCGGCAGGTCCGGCAGCAGGGCCGTGCGGCCGGTCTTGCCCGACAGGTCGCCACGGGCGGCGAGGGCCGCGAGGCGGCCGCCGCAGGCCGCGTCAAGGCGCTGTCCTGCGGGGCTGAGGCTGCGATCGGCGAACAGGCCGATCACCACGCAATCGGTGTCGGCATTGGCGGGATCGGCTTGGGTCAGGCGGAATTCGAGAGCCATCGGGAGGGATTTCCGTACAATATCGGTCGAGGTCGGTGCGGCGGCGACGCCGCGTATAGCCTTCATTCTATCCTGAAGCCGACTTTCCGCCCCGTCCCGAGGCCCCTGCGACGCATGCTGCTGATCGAAAGACACCTGCTGCGCCAGTTCGCCGAGAGCGTCTTCGCCGTGACGGCGGTGTTGTTGCTGGTGAGCCTGGGCGGCTTGCTGACCGATCTCATCGCCGAGATCTCCCGCGGCAAGGTGCCGGCCTCGCTCTTGCTGTCGCTGCTGGGCCTGCGTTCGATCCGCTTCCTGACCCTGGTGCTGCCGCTGGCGCTGCTCGCCGGCCTGATGCTGGCGATCGCGCGCCTTTATGCCGACAGCGAGATGTCGGTGCTGGCCTCGATCGGGCTCGGGCCGCAGCGCCTCTGGCGGCCGGTGTTCTGGGTCGCCCTGCCGGTCGTGCTGTTGGTGGCGTTCGCTTCTCTGTGGCTGGGTCCCTGGTCGGCGAAGCAGGCCAAGGACATGATCGAGGTCGCCAACCGTTCCTTCCTGATCGCCGGTCTCGAACCAGGGCGCTTCGTCGAAATGCCCGGACGCAACGGCATCCTGTACGTCGGCGACCTCAGCACCGACGGCACGAAGTTCCGGCATCTTTTCGTGCAGACCGAACGCGACGGACGCCTGGACATCGTCACCGCGCAGGAAGGCGACTTGCAGTTGCAGGGCGAGACGCAACGCCTGCTGCGCCTGAAGAACGGCTTCCGCGTCGAGGGCGCGACCGGCGCGAAGGATTTCCGGATGATGCATTTCGAGCGCAACGAAGTGCGGGTTCCCGATCGCGACCCTACCGTCAGCAACGACCTGGCCGCCAAAGACACCTTAAGCCTGTTGCGCCAGAACGATTCGGGCTCGCGTTCCGAGTTGCACTGGCGCCTGGCCATGCCGCTGTTCGCGGTCGTGCTGGCGATCTTCGCCCTGCCGCTGGCGCGCAGCGAACCGCGGCAGCCGCAGTACGGCCTGATCCTGTTCGCGCTGCTGGTCTATCTGCTGGGCATGCTGTCCCTGCTGGCCGGCACCTATCTGCTCGGCAGCGGGCGCTTGCCGTCGCTGCTCGGCCTTTGGTGGCTGCATCTGCCGATGCTGGCCCTGGCCCTGTGGATGTTCCTGCGCGACGGGCGCGTCGCCCCGCCGGCGGCGACGCCATGATCAAGCTGCCGCCGCGGCTCGCCGGCGTCTACGTCGCCAGGACCGTGCTGTTGTCCACGCTGCTGGTGGGCGCAGTGCTCGGCGGCTTCCTCGTCGTCATCGCCTTCGCCGACGAGGTCGCCGACGTCGGCAAGCAGAGCTATTCGCTCGGTCACGCCGTGCTGTACACGCTGTTCACCATTCCGCGCCGCCTGTACGACGTGTTCCCGACCGTCGCGGTGATCGGCAGCCTGCTCGGGCTGGGCGGCATGGCCGCGCGCTCCGAGCTCACCGCCCTGCGCGCGGTCGGCCTGTCCAAACTGCAGATCGGGCTGGGAGCCTTGTTGCCGCTGTTCGGCCTGATGCTGCTGATGGTGCTGAACATGGAAACGCTGGCGCCGGCCGGCGAACAGCGGGCGCAGGCCCTGGCCAACGCCAAGTCGAACCAGCTGAGCGTCGCGCGCTATTCCGGTCTGTGGGTCCGCGAAGGCGATCTGTTCTTCAACGCGCGCAGCGGGTCGCCGCGCAACAATGGCGACGAGCACTGGATCCAGCTCGACGGCGTGCGCCTCTACCAGTTCGACGGACAGGGGCGTTTGCAGTCGCTGGCGCACGCACGTATCGCCGAGCATCGCAAGGATGGCTGGACCCTGATCGATGGCGAACGGGTGCAGTTCCTCCCGCGCGCGGTGAAAGTGGACAAGATCGTGCGCGAGCACTGGGACAGCGAGATCGACGACCGCTCGCTGGAGGCGACGCTGTCGCGTCCGCGCGTGCTCAGCAGCCGCGAACTGGGCGACAACATCGACTATCTCAAGCGCAACCACCTCAACGCCTGGAAGTTCGAGAGCGCCTACTGGGGCCGCTGGTTCTACCCGCTGAAGGTGGTCGTGCTCTGCCTGGCGACGTTGCCCTTCGCGTTCGGTTCGCTGCGCTCCGGCGGTTTCGGCAAGCGCCTGTTCCTCGGCATCCTGATCGGCATCGGCTATCTGCTGTCGGAGCAGTTGTTCGTCAATCTCGCCGATGTCTATCGCTTCGACGTGCGCTGGGCCTATCTGCTGTCGCCGGCCTTGCTGCTCTGGGTCTGCTGGGGCTGGTTGGCCAAGCGGGTCTAGGGCTTGGGCGGCGGATCGAGCCGCACCAGCACCGTGCCGGCGGCGAGATCGTGCAGGCCGCGCCGTTCGGAATCGACCAGGGTCCACAGCAGGCACAGACCCGGCGTCAGGCAGGCGACGAGGAAACGCAGCCACAAGGCGCGCAAGCCGGCGGGTCGACCATCGGCCGCCAGCACCTGCAAGCGCCAGGGACGCATGCCCATGGTCTGGCCGCCGCGCCGCCAGGAAAGGACGAAATAAGCGCCGACGATCAGCCAAAGCGCCGCGAATTCGGCGCTCGCGAACAGCGGATCGTTCTCGACCGTGCGACCGCCATGCAACAGCAGGAAGATCCCGCTGGTGAGCATCAGCAAGGGGATCATCGGCAGGGCGTCGTAGGTCAGCGCGAGCAGACGCCAGCCCAGGTGCGCGGGGCGTGCGCTGCGTCGCGTCCCGGATTCGGAAACGGAGGGCATGCGCATAGGATAGCCGGCGCCGGCGCTCCTGCTAAGCTCGCGGCATGAGCGCACGCACGCCGGCCGAGCGTCGAATCCAGACCCTGGCCCTGCCACCGGCCCCGGACAAGGATCTCGACAGCATCGATCAATTCCTCGAGCGGCTCTGGGCGGAATCGGGCTTGGCCCGCGCCACGCTCGACAGTTACCGCAGGGATCTGGAGGGCTTTGCGCGCTGGCTCGCTTCGCGTGGAGCCGGGCTGCTGTCGGCGGAACAGCAGGACATCTTCGCCTACCTGTCCGAGCGCGCTGCGCAACGCTACGCCGCGCGCAGCAATGCGCGCCTGCTCTCGGCGTTGCGCGCGTTCTATGCGCAGCAACTGCGCCGCAAGGTGCTGGCGCAAGATCCTACCGCACTGATCGAAGCGCCTCGCCTCGGACGCTCGCTGCCGAAAGCCTTGTCCGAAAGCGAGATCGACGCGCTGCTGCAGGCGCCAGCGACGGATACGCCGGCCGGACTCCGCGATCGCGCGGTGATCGAACTGATGTACGCCGCCGGCCTTCGCGTCAGCGAGCTGGTTGCCCTGCCGGCGGTCGCGGTCAACCTGCGCCAGGGCGTATTGCGCGTGACGGGAAAGGGCAGCAAGGAGCGTCTGGTGCCGATGGGTGAGGAAGCGCAGCACTGGCTGCAGCGTTACCTGGACGAATCTCGGCCCGTGCTGGCGGGAAAGCGCGCGCTGGCGCCGCTGTTCATCACGGCCAAGGGCGAGGCGCTGACGCGGCAGCAATGCTGGCAGCTGGTGAAACGCCTGGCGGCGGGCGCCGGCATCGATCCGGCGCGCATCAGCCCGCACGGCCTGCGCCACAGTTTCGCCACCCATCTGCTCAATCACGGCGCTGACCTGCGTGCGTTGCAGATGCTGCTCGGCCACAGTTCGCTGTCCACGACGCAGATCTACACGCTGGTGGCCCGCGAGGGCCTCAAGCGCCTGCACCGCCAGCACCACCCGAGGGGGTGAGCGTCCGCGTTTGCGACCTGCCGGGGGCAGGTCGCGCGGACGCGAACGGGCGAGGCGGGAGGCGCGGCATCCGCGGTTCCAGGCAGATCGCGAGCACGGCCGGCGAAACCTCCGGCTGCGGCGTACGCAGGCCGGTGGATTCCGGCCCCGGTTCAGGGCTGTGCGACAATCTGAACTTTCCGGCCGCCTTCCGGTCGGATGACACGTCCCGCTGCAGGAAACCGCATGAACCGCAAAATCGCCATCGCCCTGGGCCTGATTGCCGGCCTGACGATCGTTGCCGCCGTCGCCCAGACGCGCCCCGCGAATCCCGCCCCTGCGGCGAGCGCGAGCGACACCCTGGTGCGCAATGCGCTGGCCAAGGCCATCCCGGGCATCAAGATCGACAGCATCAGGTCCTCGCCGATTCCCGGTTACCGCGAAGTGGCGGTGAACGGCAAGGTCATCTATGTCAGCGCCGACGGCAAATACCTGATGCAGGGCCAGCTGGTCGAGCTCGCCACCCGCGACAATCTGACCGCGATCAGCGAAGGCGCTTTGCGCAAGGGCCTGCTCGACGCCGTCGGCAAGGACCGCCGCATCATCTTCTCGCCGCCGAACCCGAAATACCGCGTGACGGTGTTCACCGACATCGACTGCGGCTACTGCCGCAAGCTGCATTCGCAGATCGCCGCCTACAACAAGGCTGGCATTTCGGTCGAATACCTGTTCTTCCCGCGCGCGGGCATCAACTCGGAACCCTACAACCAGGCCGTCAGCGTCTGGTGTGCGGCCGACCAGCGCAAGGCCCTGACCGACGCCAAGGCCGACCGGCCCGTGCCGAAGCGGACTTGCCCGAATCCGGTCGCCAAGGATTTCGAGCTGGGGCGCCTGGTCGGGGTCGACGGTACGCCGGCCATCTACGCACCGGACGGCACCCAGATCGGCGGCTACCTGAGCCCGCAGGAAATGGCCGAAGTGCTCGGCCGGCAGGCGGCCCGGACGGCCGCCCGCTGAATCAAAGGCGATACCTGCGGCCCGCCCGGACGACCGGGCGGGCCGTATCGTTTAAACTATCGCGCTCATTTCCCCCGGAAATCCGCGGACATGATCGTCCTTGAGGGCCTGCCGGCCCTGTCGCCGTTCAGGCGCGAACGCCT
>CAYWHO010000135.1:0-6171 GCA_964458195.1 uncultured Arenimonas sp. | reverse complement strand
CCCTGGCCCAGCAGGACATGAAGAAGCTGATCGCGTATTCGTCGATCGCGCACATGGGCTTCGTGACGCTGGGTACCTTCATCGCCATGTCGCTGGTGCGCGACTACGAGAACTACGACGCCGCCCGCCTCGGCCTGCAGGGCGCGATGGTGCAGATGATCTCGCACGGCTTCGTTTCGGGCGCGATGTTCACCTGCGTCGGCGTGCTTTACGACCGGGTGCACAGCCGCATGATCAAGGACTACGGCGGCGTGGTGAACACCATGCCGTGGTTCGCCGCGCTTTTCGTGCTGTTCGGCATGGCCAACGCCGGCCTGCCGGCCACGTCGGGTTTCGTCGGCGAGTTCATGGTCGTGCTGGCCAGCTTCCAGTACGACTTCTGGGTCGCGTTCGCCGCGGCCACCACCCTGGTGCTGGGTGCCGCCTACACCTTGTGGATGGTCAAGCGCGTCGTCTTCGGCGCGGTGGCCAACCACCACGTGGCCGAATTGTCCGATATCAACCTGCGCGAAGCCTGGGTGCTGGGCGTTTTCGCGCTCGGCGTACTGGCGCTGGGCGTCTATCCGAAGCCGCTGACCGACCTGATGGATGCGTCCGTCACGCAGCTGGTCGCCCAGATCGCCACGTCCAAGCTGTAAGGGAACGAACATGTTGCTGACGCCGACCATCTCCAGCGCCGACCTGCACACGCTCGTACCCGAGCTGTTCGTCTGCGCCGCCGCGTTCGCCCTGCTGATGCTGGATTTGTTCATCTCGCAGCAACGCCGCGGGCTGACCCACTTCCTGGCCCTGCTGATCCTCGTCGCCGCCGCCGTGCTGACCCTGCGCGACGACATGGCGACGACGCAGATCTTCGCCTTTTCCGACATGTTCGTGCGCGACGTCGCCAGCGACGTGCTGAAGTTGGCGATGTACGCGGTCGCGGCCCTGGTGTTCGTTTACGCCAAGCCCTACCTGCAGGATCGCGATCTGTTCAAGGGCGAGTTCTACGCGCTCATCCTGTTCGCGTTGCTCGGCATGATGCTGATGGTCTCGGCCGCCAGCCTCGTGACCCTGTACCTCGGCCTCGAGTTGCTGGCCCTGAGTTCCTACGGCCTGGTCGCGATGGATCGCGACAACGAGGTGGCCTCGGAAGCGGCGATGAAGTATTTCATCCTCGGCTCCCTGGCCTCCGGCCTGCTGCTGTACGGCATGTCGATGATCTACGGTGCGACCGGCAGCCTCACGCTGGCGGAAATCCATTCCGTCGCCGCTGGCGGCCCCGATGGCATGCTGATGTTCGGCGTGGTGTTCCTGTTGGTCGGCATCGCCTTCAAGTTCGGCGCCGCGCCGTTCCACATGTGGGTGCCCGACGTTTACCAGGGTGCGCCGACGGCCGTCACGCTTTTCCTGGGATCGGTGCCCAAGCTGGCCGCGTTCGGCATGGCGTATCGCCTGCTCGAGTCCGGCGTCGGTCCGGTGGACGGCGACTGGCGCATGATGCTGGCCTGGCTTTCCGCGCTGTCCCTGATCATCGGCAACCTGGTAGCGCTGGTTCAGACGAACTTCAAGCGGCTGCTCGCCTATTCGACCATCTCGCACGTCGGCTTCCTGTTCATGGGCCTGGCGCAGGCCGACAACCTCGGTTACGCCGCGGCCCTGTTCTATGCGATCAGCTATTCGGTGATGGCGGCGGCGGCGTTCGCCGCGGTGATCCTGCTTTCGCGCCGCGGGTTCGAAGCCGACAAGGTCGCCGACTTCCGCGGTCTCTGGCAGCGCAGCCCGATGCACGCCTTGCTCGTGCTTTTCATCATGGCCTCGTTGGCCGGCGTGCCGCCGTTCCTCGGTTTCTGGGCCAAGCTCGAAGTGATCAAGGCGGCGCTGGCGGGCGGACTGACCTGGCTTGCGCTCGTGGCGGTCGTATGCGCGGTCATCGGCGCGTTCTACTACCTGCGGGTGATCCGCGCGATGTTCTTCGAGGAGCCGGAAGGGCAGGGGCCGCAGCTCAACGGCGACAGCCATCTGCGCGTGGTTTTCGCCGTCAACGCCAGCGCGCTGCTGGTTTTGGGCATCTTCGCCGAGCCCTTGATGTACTGGTGCCAGAAAGCGTTCCCGACCTGAGCTGTCGCCGACCTAAACGCCGGCGAAGCCGCGGATACGGCCGATTCACTCGAGACTTGCGCCGAATTCGTGCGGCCCGCTATAATTCGCGTTCACTGCTGCGGGGTGGAGCAGTCTGGCAGCTCGTCGGGCTCATAACCCGAAGGTCGTAGGTTCAAATCCTACCCCCGCTACCAGTTTCAAGGCAGGGTTCGTCCACCAACCTTGCCCGGTCTTGTCCAAGCGGTTTCGGCCGCTGAAGACACCGGAACCAGGATGTACCGGAAAAGGGCCTCACGGCCCTTTTTTGTTTTCGGCGTTTTTTAGTTTCTGCAAATTGGCGAAGCGCAAACCAAGGCAATGACAGGCAAATCGGAAGAACTCGTCGAGCTGCTGTCGCCCACCGTGGCGGCGCTAGGACTCGAACTGCTCGGGCTGGAGTACGCGCCCTCGAGCGGCAGCGCCATGCTGCGCCTGTACATCGACGCCGAGGGACGCCACGTCACGATCGAGGATTGCGAGGCGGTCAGCCGCGAAGTCTCGGCCCTGCTCGACGTCAACGACCCGATCGCATCGCAGTACACGCTGGAAGTCTCGTCGCCGGGCATCGACCGGCCGCTGTTCACGCCGGCGCAGTTCGCCCGTTTCGTCGGCGAGGAAGCCAAGGTCAGCCTGCGCCTGCCGCAGGACGGCCGCCGTCGCCTGCAGGGCCGCATCGCCAGCGTCGACGGCAACAACATCGCCATCGCCGAGGAAGGCAAAGAAGAAGCCTTCCTCGTCGCTCACGACAATATCGAAAAGGCCAGGCTCGTTCCCGACCTGGTCGCGCTGGGACTGGCTCCGGCCAAACCCGGCGGGCGCGGCGAGAGCCGGCGCAAACGCAAACCCAACGGAAATCACTGAGGGCGCCCGCGCCCGCCTGGAGTTAGAGAAATGAGCAAGGAACTGTTGCTGGTCGTGGAAGCGGTCGCCAATGAAAAGGGCGTCCCCCGCGGCGTGATCCTCGAAGCGATGGAAGCGGCATTGGCCTCCGCGGCCAAGAAGCGCTATCCGGAGCAGGACGTCGCCATGCGCGTCGCCATCAATTCGAAGGACGGCAGCTACGAGACCTTCCGCCGCTGGGAAGTGGTGGCGGACGACGTCGTGATGGAATCGCCCGACCGGCAGATCCGCATGATGGATGCCGAGGAAGAAAAGCCGGGCGTGCAGATCGGCGAGTTCGTCGAGGAGCAGGTGGAAAACGCCGAGTTCGGGCGCATCGCCGCCCAGGCCGCCAAGCAGGTGATCGTGCAGCGCGTGCGCGAGGCCGAGCGCGCCCAGGTCGTCGATGCCTGGAAGGACCGCGTCGGCGAACTGGTCAACGGCATCGTCAAGCGCGTCGAGCGCGGCAATGTCTATGTCGATCTCGGCGGCAACGCCGAAGCCTTCATTCCGAAGGACAAGGCCATTCCGCGCGACGTGCTGCGCCCGGGCGACCGCGTGCGCGGCTTCCTGCTCGATGTTCGCGCCGAGTCGCGCGGCCCGCAGTTGTTCATTTCGCGCACCGCGCCGGAGTTCATGATCGAGCTGTTCAAGCTTGAGGTGCCGGAAGTCGGACAGGGCCTGGTCGAGATCAAGGCCGCGGCCCGCGATCCGGGCGATCGCGCCAAGATCGCCGTGCTCGCGCACGACCATCGCACCGATCCGATCGGCGCCTGCATCGGCATGCGCGGTTCGCGCGTGCAGGCGGTGTCGAACGAGCTCAACGGCGAGCGCGTCGATATCGTGCTGTGGTCGGACAACCCGGCCCAGTTCGTCATCAACGCCATGGCGCCGGCCGAAGTGCAGTCGATCATCGTCGACGAGGAAAAGCACTCGATGGACCTCGCCGTGGCCGAGGACAAGCTGGCCCAGGCCATCGGCAAGGGCGGCCAGAACGTGCGCCTCGCCAGCCGCCTCACCGGTTGGCAGCTCAACGTGATGACGCAGGATCAGGTGACGGCCAAGTCGGAAGCCGAACAGGCGAACGCCCGCAAGCTGTTCATGGACAAGCTCGAGGTCGACGAGGAAATCGCCGGCATCCTCGTTTCCGAAGGTTTCAGCACGGTCGAGGAAATCGCCTACGTGCCGGCAGCGGAACTGCTGGCCGTGGAAGGATTCGACGAGGACATCGTCGAGGAACTGCGCGCCCGCGCCCGCGACGCGCTGCTCACCGAAGCGCTCGCCGTCGAGGAAGAGATCGAAGACCACAAGCCGACGGAAGAGCTGCTGTCGCTGCCCGGCATGGACGAGCACACCGCCTACATCCTCGCCTCGCGCGGCGTCGTCAGCCGCGACGACCTGGCCGAGCTGGCGGTGGACGAGATCATCGACATCGAAGGCATGGACGAAGAGCATGCCGCCAAGCTGATCATGGCGGCGCGCCAGCACTGGTTCCAGTGAGCGGTCCGGCGGCAAGCGGCAATATGGAATAAACAAGGGCGCCAGGGCGCCCAACGCAAGGAATCGAAGCCACATGTCTGAAGTCACCGTAGGTTCTCTGGCCAAAGTGCTGGGAATGCCCGTCGAGAAGCTGCTCGAGCAGCTGGCCAGCGCCGGCATGACCTTCAGCGGGCCGGATCAGGTGGTCAGCAGCACCGAGAAGATGAAGCTCCTCGGCTTCCTGCGCCGCACGCACGGCAAGGAAGAGAAAACCGCCGAGGCGGCTGCGCCGAAACAGATCACGCTCAAGCGCCGCAAGGTCGAGGAGCTGACCGTCAGCGCCGGCAAGAGCAAGTCCACCGTGGCGGTGGAAGTGCGGCAGAAGCGCACCTACCTCAAGCGCGACCAGATCGATGCGCCGGTGGACGACGAGCGCGCCGACGCGCTGCGCAAGCTCGAGGAATCGAAGAAGCGCAACGATGCCGAGCTGGCCGCGCTGAACGAATCCGACCGTAAGCGTCGCGAAGAAGAAATCGCCCGCAAGGAAGCCGAAGAGGCCGCCCGCAAAGCCAAGGAGGCGTCCGACGCCGCCGCGGTTTCCGTGCTGGCCCCGACGGAAGACGTCGAGGGCGGCGCGCCTAAGCCGCGCGACGACAAGCACGCGCCGCGTCCGCACAAGACCGACATGCTGCGCGACAAGACGCCGACGCCGAAGATGCCCGCCAGCACCAAGGCCGGCCCGCCGAAGCACAAGGCCCGCGGTTCGCACGCGATGGTGGACAACGAAGGCGACGAGGATTCGCCGACCCGTTTCCTCGCCGGCCAGCTGCACCTCACCGATTCCGAGCGCGCCCGCCGCGGCGCCGCCGGCAATCGCAAGCGTCCGAAGGTGAAGATCGTCGAGCAGACCCGTACCGGCTCCGGCCAGCACGGTTTCTCCCGCCCGACCGCGCCGATCGTGCGCGACGTGGCCATCGGCGAGAGCATCACCGTCGCCGAACTCGCCAACAAGCTCGCGCTCAAGGGCAGCGAGGTCGTGCGTGCCCTGTTCAAGATGGGCGTCATGGTCACGATCAACCAGGTCATCGACCACGACACCGCCGTGCTGGTGGCCGAGGAACTCGGCCATAAAGCGACGCGTTTCGAGGAAGCCGACGCCGAGACGGCGCTGGAAGCGCATACCGAGGAAGTGCAGGGCGACAAGACCACGCGTCCGCCGGTCGTCACCATCATGGGCCACGTCGACCACGGCAAGACCTCGCTGCTCGACTACATCCGCCGCAGCAAGGTCGCCTCCGGCGAAGCCGGCGGCATCACCCAGCATATCGGCGCCTACCACGTCGAAACCGATAAGGGCGTCATTTCCTTCCTCGACACGCCGGGCCATGCCGCCTTTACCTCGATGCGCGCCCGCGGCGCCAAGCTGACCGACATCGTCGTGCTGGTCGTCGCTGCCGACGACGGCGTGATGCCGCAGACGGCGGAAGCGGTCAACCATGCGCGCGCCGCCAAGGTGCCGCTGCTGGTGGCGATCAACAAGATGGACAAGTCCGACGCCAACCCGGATAACGTCAAGCAGGGGCTGGTCAAGCTCGAAGTCGTGCCGGAAGAATGGGGCGGCGACGTGCAGTTCGTGCCGGTGTCGGCCAAGACCGGCATGGGCGTGGACGCATTGCTCGACGCCATCCTGGT
>CAYWHO010000134.1:6059-6260 GCA_964458195.1 uncultured Arenimonas sp. | reverse complement strand
GCAGGCGGACTATCGGGATGTATCGCGTGAAGATGTAGGACAGCCCCTCACCCCAACCCTCTCCCCACAGGCGGGGAGAGGGGGAATCTCTTGCCCCTCACCTAACCCTCTCAGCTTTGCATGCCCTTCGGGCAGCCACTCGTGGGAGAGTTGTTGTAAGAGCGCCCTCTGGGCGCGACCGTTCTCGCGCTGGTGGGCTGA
>CAYWHO010000134.1:0-5959 GCA_964458195.1 uncultured Arenimonas sp. | reverse complement strand
AGCCCACCCTACAACCGCCTTTGTAGGAGCGACGCGAGTCGCGACGCAATCTCGCCCAGAACTGACCCCTCACCCCAACCCTCTCCCCACAAGTGGGGAGAGGGAGAATTCCACCCGTCGCGCTGGCACTCTCAGCTTTGCATGCCCTTCAGGCACCCACTCGTGGAAAGATGTTGTAGGAGCGCACTCTGGGCGCGACCGTTCTCGCGCTGGTGGGCTGAAGCCCACCCTACAACCGCCTTTGTAGGAGCGACGCGAGTCGCGACGCAATCTCGCTCCGCGAAAACCGATTGATGCCAGCAGCCGGCGCGCAAGAAGAAGGCGGCCATTGGCCGCCTTCCCGTGTTCCGACAATGTGAATGCCGCGCCAGATTATTGCCTCAGGTTCAGCACCTGCGGATCCACCGTCTTGGCCGGCAAGACCACGCTGCTGGCGCCGAAGGCATCGAGCAGCGGCTGGCTGACGAAGATGCGTTCGGCCGGCAACACCATCGGTAGCTCCGTCGGCTTCTGCGCCAGCGCTGCCCGGGCGCTGACATCCACCAGACCCGACAGGCCGCTCGCGCCGAGCACCACCAGACGCGCTTCGGGGTCGAGCTTGCGCCGCGCAACGAGGTAACGATCCAGTTCGTTCGCCTGGCGCGGTTTCGACGAGGCGGCTTCGCGTACCAACAACACCGTCATCGCCTGGTCGTGGCCGTTGGCCATCATGGTCAAGGTCGAGACCTTCGCCTCCTGGCCGAGGTCGCGCGCGTCGATCACCCGCACGCCCTCCAGATGCGTGTCGTCGGCGATATCCACGAGAAAGCCGAGGCCATCGCTGCCCTGCCCTTCATTGAACACGGCCGCGTACTTGGGCTTGCGCGCACAGAGCGCGTTCGCCGTCAGCGCGAGTTCTTCCAACACCGCCTTGTTCTCGACGCCATCGATGCCGACGATCGTCGGTGCTTGCACGCGCTCGCACACCGCCTGCGCGGTATCGAGCAACAGCAGGGCGTAGTCATCCTTGCCCAGCACCGGCTGACCGTTGTCGTCGTCGATGTCATCCACCAGGCCGCCGGTCGCCACCCGCGCGATCGAGACCAGGCCGGCATCGTCGTTGGTGATCGTGCCCACGGCCTGCCCGTCGGCGATGGTCGCGCCCGCGACATTCGTGACGTTGACCAGGAAGGTTTCGTTCGGCTCGACCGTGCGATCGCCCTTCACCGCCACGATGAAGGTCTTGCTGGTCTGGCCGGCGGCAATGGACTGGGCGTTCAGGCTCTTCGCGGTGTAGTCGCTGCCGGCCAGGGCCGTGCCATCGGCCGTGGCGATATTGAAGGTCACGGCGCTGCTGGCCGCCGCCGACAGGCTGACGGTGAAGGTGAACTGCGTATTGAGCGCATTGCCTTCGGCCAGGGTCACGTCGCCGATGGACAGGGTCGGACCGCCGCCGCCTGTATCGTCATTGCTGATCGTGCCGATGGCGCTGCCATCGCTGATCGTGGCGCCGGCGACATTGCTGACGGTCACCGTGAACGTCTCGTCCGACTCGACCGTCGTATCGCCATTGATCGTGACGCTGAAGGTCTGGCTGGTCTGGCCCGCTGCGATGCTCTGGCCGCTCAGGCTGCTGGCGACATAGTCGCTGCCGGCCGTGGCCGTACCATTGCTGGTGGCGATGTCGTAGGTCACGGCGCCCGCGGCAGCCGCCGACAGGCTCACGGTGAACGTGGCGGTTTTCGTGCCGCTGTTTCCTTCGGCAATCGTGACATTCCCGATGCTTAACGTCGGCGGCGGCGGACCGTCATCGTTCTGTATGGTGCCGACCGCTTGTCCGTCAGTCACCGTCGCACCGATGACATTGCTCAGGTTGACGAACAAGGTTTCGTCCGGCTCGTTCGTCGTATCGCCATCGATGATCACGGAGAAAATGCCGACCCTCGTCAGCGCCGGGATCGTGATGGTCTGGCTATTTGCCTGGTAGTCGCTACCGGCCGTGGCCGTGCCATTGCTGGTGGCGATATCGAAGGTCACGGGGTGATCGGCGGGCTGGTCAAGGAGCACATTGAACATCATGACAGCACCGCTGCTATCGCCCTCGCTGCCGGCAACGTCCTGGATGCTGATCGAAGGCGAAGACACGCCGTCGTCGTTGGCGATATAGATGAAAGCCTCGGAGACGCCGTCCGTGTCGGCACCGCTGACGTTGCTGATGCGCACCCGCAGTTGTTCGGCGGGCTCGATTGTCGTATCGCCATTGAGCACGATGTTGAAGGTCTTGCTGGTCTGCCCGGCTGGAATGCTCTGGTTCGTCAGGTTCAAGGCGGTGTAGTCGCTGCCCGCGACGGCCGTCATGTCCTCGGTGGCGATATCGAAAGTCACGGCTGTCGACGCAGGCGCCGACAGGGTGACGGTGAAGGCGATGGGATTCGAACCGCTGCTGCCCTCATTCGCGAACACGTCGCTGAACTCGAACTCGACCAGCGCGCCATCATCATTCGTGATGGTGCCGATGGCCTGGCCGTCGGCCAGGGTCGCGCCGGCCACGTTCGTGACATTGACAAAGAAGGTTTCGTCCGGCTCGGTGACCGTATCGCCCTTGATCGAGACGGTGAAGGTCTTGCTGGTCTGGCCGGCCGCGATGCTCTGACCGGTCTGGCTCTTGTTGACGAAGTCCGCCGGTGCCGTGGCCGTTCCCGCCGCCGTGGCGATGTTGTAGGTCACGGCTGTCGCCGCCGGGGCCGACAGCGTCAGCGTGAACGTCGCGAGCTTGCTGCCGCTGTTGCCTTCGACGATGGAGACATCGCCGATGCTCAACGTCGGAGCGACGGCGCCGTCGTCATTGGTGATCGTGCCCACGGCCTGGCCATCGGCCAGCGTGGCGCCGGTCAGATTGCTGATGTTGACCGTGAACGTCTCGTCCGACTCGACCGTCGTGTCGCCATTGATCGCGACGTTGAAGGTCTTGCTGGTCTCGCCTGCGAGAATCGTTTCTCCCGACCAATTGCCGCTGACGTAGTCGCTGCCGGCGGTCGCCGTGCCATTGCTGGTCGCAATGTTGTAAGACACGACCGTCGGCGCAGGGCTCGACAGGCTCAAGGTGAAAGTCGCCTGCTTCGTGCCACTGTTGCCCTCGGTAATCGTCAGGTCGGAAATACTCAGGGCGGGCGTCGGTGCGTTGTCATCGTTCGTGATCGTGCCCAGCGCTTGGCCATCACCCAACGTGGCGCCGGAAACGTTGCTGACAGTGACGAAAAAGGTCTCGTCGCCCTCTTCCATCGTATCGCCATTGAGTTCCACCGCGAATGTCTTGCTGGTGAAGCCTGCAGGAATCGGCTGTCCAACGAGGCTCTTCGCGACATAGTCGCTGCCGGCAGTGGCCGTGCCGTTGCTGGTGGCGATGTCATAGGTCACGGCGCCGCTGGCGGGCGCCGACAGCATCACCGTGAACACCGCTTCCTTCACGCCGGAATTGCCTTCGCTGATCGACAGATCGCCGATGGTCAGGGTCGGCGAGCCGCTGCTGTCGTCGTTGGTGATCGTGCCGATTGCGCTGCCATCGCTGATCGTGGCGCCGGCGACATTGCTGACGGTCACCGTGAACGTCTCGTCCGACTCGACCGTCGTATCGCCATTGATCGTGACGCTGAAGGTCTTGCTGGTCTGGCCGGCCGTGATGCTCTGGCCGCCAAGGCTGCTCGCGACATAGTCGCTGCCGGCCGTCGCCGTGCCATTGCTGGTGGCGATGTCATAGGTCACCGCACCCGCGGCGGCCGCCGACAGGCTCACGGTGAATGTGGCCGTCTTCGTGCCGCTATTGCCTTCGCTGATCGAAACGTCAGCGATGTTCAGGGTCGGCGTGGTCACACCGTCGTCGTTGGTAATGGTGCCCATGGCCTGGCCGTCGGCCAAGGTCGCACCCGCCACATTCGTGACATTGACGAAGAAGTTTTCGTCCGGCTCGGTGACCGTATCGCCCTTGATCGAAACGGTGAAGGTCTTGCTGGTCTGGCCGGCCGCGATGCTCTGGTTGGTCTGGCTCTTGTTGACGAAATCGCTCGGCGCCGTGGCCGTGCCTGCCGCGGTGGCGATGTTGTAGGTCACGGCCGTCGCCGCCGGCGCCGACAACGTCAGCGTGAACGTCGCCAGCTTCGAATTGCTGTTGCCTTCCGTGATCGAAACGTCGCCGATGCTCAGCGTCGGTGCCGAACCGCCGCCATCGTCATTGGTGATCGTGCCGACCGCCTGGCTATCGGGCAGCGTCGCGCCCACCACATTGCTCACGTTGACGGTGAACGTCTCGTCGGATTCGACTGCAGTATCGCCATTGATCGTGACGCTGAAGGTCTTGCTGGTCTGGCCCGCCGCAATGCTCTGGCCGCTGAAGCCGGCGCTGACGTAGTCGCTGCCGGCCGTCGCCGTGCCGTTGCTGGTACCGATGTCGTAGGTGACCGTGCCGGCCGCCGCCTCCGACAGGCTGACCGTGAACGTCGCCGTCTTCGTACCGCTATCGCCTTCGGCAATCGATACGTCGGCAATGCTCAGTGTGGGCATACCCGGAACGTCGTCGTTGGAAATCTCGCCAGTAGCATGTGTCCAGATTATGTTCGCGCCGCTGATGTTGGACAGGTTGACGGTGAAGGTTTCGTCGGTCTCGACGGTCGTATCGCCGTTGATGGTGACCATGAAATCCTTGGTGATCTCGCCCGGCGCGATCGTCTGTCCGGTCAGCGCCATGGCCACATAGTCGACGCCGGCGGTGGCGGTTCCGTTGGCGGTGGCGATATCGAAAGTGACCGGGCTGCTGGACGCATTCGTCAGATTCACCGAGAACACGAACGACTTCGTCCCACTGTTGCCTTCGTTGTCGCTCCAGCCCCCGATCGAGATCGAGGGTACCGCAGCGCCATCGTCGTTGAGAATCGTGCCCTTGGCCTGGCCGTCGAGCACCGTGGCGCCGACCACGTTGCTGGTCAGCACGTTGAAGACCTCGTCCGGTTCGGACGTCACATCGCCGACGATCTGCACATCGAAGGTCTTGCTGGTCTGTCCAGGGGAAATGCTCTGGTGAACGAGCCCCGTAGCGACGTAATCGCTGCCGGGCGATGCCGAGAAAGCAGCAGCTTCGATGTCGTAAGTCACGGTATTGGTCGGTGCTGCCGACAGGCTGATCGTGAAGGTTGCCAGCTTCGTGCCGGCATTGCCTTCGGTGATCGAGATATCGTCAATGCTCAGCGTCGGCGTGACGACCGCATCGTCGTTCGTGATCGTGCCGACGGCCTGCCCATCGCTCAACGTGGCTCCAACCACGTTGGTGACGTTGACGAAGAAGGTTTCATCCGGTTCGCCAACTGTATCGCCCTTGATCGAGACGGTGAAAGTCTTGCTGGTCTCGCCGGCGGGGATGCTCTGGCCGGTCAGGCTCTTGTTGACGAAGTCCGCCGGCGCCGTTGCCGTACCGGCGGCCGTGGCGATGTCGTAGGTCACCGCCGTACTGGCGGGAGCCGACAAACTCAGCGTGAACGTCGCCAGTTTCGAGCCGCTGTTGCCTTCGACGATCGAGACATCGGAGATACCGAGCGTCAGGGCGCCGCCGAAGTCGTCGTTGGTGATCGTGCCCAATGCCTGGCCGTCCGCCAGCGTGGCGCCATCCACCGTACCGATGTTGACCAGAAAAGTCTCGTCGGACTCTACGGATGTATCCCCGGCGATCTCGACCGAAAAGGTACTGGAAGTGCTCCCCACGGGAATCGACTGCCATATGAAATCGGTGCCGGTGTAGTCGCTGCCTGCGGTGGCCGTCACGTTTGCGGTGGAGACGGTGTAGTTGACCGGAGTCGATGCCGGACCCGACAGCGAGATACTGAACGTAGCGAGCTTGGTGCCGCTGTTGCCCTCGGTGACGGTGGCGTCGGCAATGCTCAGCGAAGGTTTGCCGTGGAGCCCATCATCGTTGACGATCAGGCCAGAAGCGTCG
>CAYWHO010000133.1:0-6412 GCA_964458195.1 uncultured Arenimonas sp. | reverse complement strand
CGTGGTGCTGGCCGCGTTCTTCGTCGCCAACGCCGTGCTGGCCGAATTCATCGGCGTGAAGATCTTCGCGCTCGAGGACACGCTCGGCCTGAAACCCTTCGAATGGAATCTGTTCGGCCAGACCGGTTCGCTGAACTTCACCGCCGGCACCCTGTTGTGGCCGATCGTCTTCATCCTCACGGACGTCGTCAACGAGTATTACGGCCGCCGCGGCGTGCGCTTCATCAGCTGGCTGGCGGTGGGCCTGATCCTCTATGGATTCGCCTTCGCCTTCGCCGCGATCCACCTGGCGCCGGCGAGCTGGTGGGTCGGCGTCGCGCAGGACCAGGGCGTGCCGGATTACCAGGCCGCGTTCGCGGCGGTCTTCGGCCAGGGCCTGTGGACGATCTGGGGATCGGTGATCGCGTTCCTCATCGGACAATTGATCGACGTCGGCATCTTCCACCGCATCCGCCGCGCCACCGGCGAACGCCATGTCTGGCTGCGCGCCACCGGTTCGACGGCGGTGTCGCAACTGGTCGACAGTTTCGTGGTGCTCTACATCGCCTTCGTCATCGGCCCGCAGCATTGGCCGATGGGCTTGTTCCTGGCCGTGGGCACCCTCAACTACGCCTACAAGATGAGCGCCGCGCTGGCGCTGATCCCGCTGCTGTACGCGATGCGGCGCGGCATCCAGGCCTATCTCGGCCACGCCGAGGCGGCCCGGCTGCGCGAGGACGCCGCGCGCGCATGACTTCCTGCCCGTGCCGACGTCCGTCGGCCGGGGCAAGCTCGAATCCTTACCGAAGGGGCATTCCATGAGCATCCACAAACTCGCCGTCGCGCTGGCACTGGCGCTCTCCTCCGTCTCCTTCGCCGTCGCCTCCGAAGCGCCGGCGGCCGTGTCCGAAGCCAGCGGCAAGGCGAAGGAACTCGACCGCCTGTACGCCGAGTACTGGGAGGAATCGCTCAAGCTCAGCCCGCTCAGCGCCACCTATGTCGGCGACCCGCGCTACAACGACCAGTTGCCGAATACCTACACGGCGGAATACCGGGCGAAGACGCTGGCTTTCAACCAGCGCTGGCTGGCGCGTATCCAGGCGATCAGCCCTGACGGCCTGGATGGGCAATCGCGCTTGTCGCACGAGCTCTTCGTGCGCGACCTGAAGAACGATATCGAAGCCACGCGATACCCGGGCTGGAAGCAGCCGCTCAACCAGTTCGGCGGCCTGCCGGGACAGTTCGCCCAATTGGGCTCCGGATCGGGCGCGCAACCGTTCAAGACCGTCAAGGACTACGAGAACTGGCTGGCGCGCGCTTCGCACCTGCCGGAGTTGATGGCGACGATGCAGGACAACATGCGCATCGGCATCAAGGACGGCGTCGTGCAACCGAAGGCGCTGATGGTGAAGGTGTTGCCGCAGCTCGACGCGCTGATCAAGGACAAGCCCGAAGACACGCTGTTCTGGCGCCCGGTGCAGAATTTCCCCGGCGATTTTTCCGAGGCCGACAAGACGCGCCTGACGACGGCGTACCGCGAGCTGATCGCGGGCAAGCTGATGCCGGCCTATCGCGGCCTGCGCAAATTCGTCGCCGAGGACTACCTGCCGCATTGCCGCGACACCGTCAGCCTGGCCGCCCTGCCCGACGGTGCGGCCTGGTACGCCTTCCGTGCGAAAGCGTCGACCACGACCGACCTGACGCCGGCGCAGATCCACGACATCGGTCTGCGCGAAGTCGCCCGCATCCAGGGCGAGATGCGCGAGGTGATGCAGCAGGTCGGTTTCAAGGGCGACCTGAAAGCCTTCTTCGCCCACATGACCGATCGCAACAATTACACCTTCGCCAGCGAAGAAGAGTTGTTGAAGGCCTACAACGCGCTCAACGCGCGCGTGAATGCCGGCGTGCCGAAACTCTTCTCGCTGACACCGAAGGCGGCGTTCGAGATCCGTCCGATCGAAGCCTTCCGCGCCGCTTCCGCCGCCGGCGGCCAGTACCAGGGCCCGAGCGAAGACGGCACGCGCCCCGGCATCTTCTACGTCAACACGCATGACTTGCCCAGCCGCAAGACCTGGGATGCGGAGAGCCTGTTCCTGCACGAAGCGATTCCCGGCCACCACTTCCAGATCGCGCTGCAGCAGGAACTCGGCGAGCTGCCGAAATTCCGCCGTTTCGGCGGCGAAACCGCCTTCGCCGAAGGCTGGGGCCTGTATGCCGAATCGCTGGGCAAGGAGCTCGGCGTCTATACCGATCCGCACCAGTATTTCGGCCGCCTGCAGGCGGAACTGTGGCGCGCGATCCGCCTCGTCGTCGACACCGGCCTGCACAGCAAGAACTGGACGCGCGAACAGGTGATCGCCTACATGCTGGAGAATTCCGCCACCAGCGAAACCGAAGCCGTGTCGGAAACCGAGCGTTACATCGCCATTCCCGGCCAGGCCCTGGCCTACAAGATCGGCGAGCTGAAGATCAAGGAACTGCGCGCGCGTGCCGAGAAAGCCCTCGGCGCGAAATTCGACCCGCGCGAATTCCACGCGCAGGTGCTGCTGGAGGGCTGGGTGGCGCTGGACGTCCTCGAAGCCACGATCGACCGCTGTATCGCGTCTAAGAACGGCTGATCGTCGGCGATCTACCGAACGACTTCGTAGGGTGGGCTGTAGGGTGGGCTTTAGCCCACCCTACAGCCTAGATAGATCAAGATGGTCACTGCGATTCTTGTCTTCATGCTACCGATCCCCGTCCATACCTTAGAGTCTCAGCGATCGATACGCCCGAAAATCAGAAGTACCACGGGAAGCAGATTTAAAATCAACAGGACGACCAAAACGAGGGTCGTGGGTGCATTCAACGCCCAATACAGGCGGCGTGACATAAGCCGACGAACTGGAAAAAGGAAGGCAGAAAACAATAGCCAGAATGGCGTCGCCCATACGAGCGACAGAAAGGCGCCCATCAAGTACTCGCCTCGCGTTGGACTTGGGTCGGCGACCACGTATTCCCACACCCAATACAACGTATAGCCCAGGTACCCCAGGCCGCCCAGGCTCGACAGGCCGGCGAGGACGAACCAGACCATCGCCCAGCGTTTTTCCTTCTCAGGCATCCAACTTCATCCCCGGCCGTGCCAGGGTCACGCGGTTGCCGAATTCTTCCTTCATCTTCTGCGCCATCGCTTCGCGCGCCTCGTCCTCGCCGTGCACCAGCGCCACCGGCGGATGGCCGGCGATACGCGAATACCAGTCGAGCAGGCCGCGCTGGTCGGCATGCGCGGACAAACCGCCGACGGTGTGGCGCTGCGCTTTCACCTGGATCTCTTCGCCGAAGATGCGTACCTGGGCGGCGCCGTCCACCAGGCGGCGACCCAGGGTGCCTTTCGCCTGGTAGCCGACGAAGACCACATGGTTCTGCGCGCGTCCGAGGCCGTGCCGCAGATGGTGGCGGATGCGTCCGCCATTGCACATGCCCGAGCCGGCGATGATCACCGCCCCACCGCGCACGTCGTTGATCGCCATCGATTGCGAGGCTTCGATGCAATAGCGCAGGTTCGGCAAACGGAACGGATTAGGCCGGGTCTGCCAGACCCGGCGCGCGTCGGCGTCGAACAGGTCTTCGTGACGGTCGTAAACCTCGACGATCTTCGCCGCCATCGGACTGTCCAGGAAAATTTTCCAGCGCCCGAGCTGCCAGTCGTCCCAGTGCCGTGCGAACCAGTACAGCAGTTCCTGGCTGCGACCGACGGCGAAGGCCGGGATCAGCACATTGCCGCCGTCGCGCCAGGCCTGCGCGAAGATATCGCCGAGTTCGGCGATCGTTTCGGCGCGGTCGCGATGCAACCGGCCGCCATAGGTCGATTCCATCAGCACCAGGTCGGCGCGCGGCGGCGGATCGGGATCGCGCAGGATCGGCGTATTGAGCGGGCCGATATCGCCGGAAAAAACCAGCGTACGCGTGGCGCCGTCCTCGTCGGCCTCCAGCGTCACGGAGGCCGCGCCGAGGATATGGCCAGCATCGCGCAAGCTCAGGCGCAGCCCCGGCAGGATCTCGCTCGTCTCGCCATAGGGCAGCGCGCGCACCAGTCGCATCACCGCGCCGACGTCGCGGCGGGTGAACAACGGCTGGTGATGCGCGTGGCCGCCGCGACGATGGTCGTTGTCGCGTTCGGCATCCATCTCGGCCAGCGAGGCGGCGTCTTCGAGCATGATGCGCAGCAGGTCGGCGGTGGCTTCCTGCGTGTGGATGGGCCCACGAAAACCGCGTTTCACCAGCACCGGGAGCCGGCCGCAATGGTCGATATGGGCGTGACTGAGCACGACCGCGTCGAGCGAGGCGGCGTCGAAACCGAAAGCTTCGGCATTGCGCGCCTCGTCGGCCTCGCTGCCCTGGATCATGCCGCAGTCCAGCAACAGCCGGTGGCCCGCCGCGAACACCTCGTGGCAGGAACCGGTGACTTCGCCGGCCGCACCATGGAAGACAATCCGCATCGTCCGCTCCCGTCCGTTCCGCCCGATCCTGCCGACATTTGAGCACATCGCGCGCCCTGCTAGACTCGGCCGGAAGCCCCGGGAGCCGACCATGCGCCACGCCGCCCTGTTCCTCGCCCTGATCGCCGCCTTGCAGGCCGGACGCGCCGAAGCGCAGTCCCCCGCCCAGGCCCTCGCCGCCCGCTGGAACACCATCTGCCTGACCGCCGTCGCCGGCACCTTGCTGGCGACGCGCTGCGACGAGACGGCCAATTCCACCGCGCCCAATGCCAATCTGATCGCCGCGCTCGGCCAGCGCTTGAACGAGATCCCCGGACAGGCGCGCATCGCCACCCGCGACACTGCCGGCTCGTCGCTGGGCCTGTCGCTGCCGAACATCGGCGGGCAGGCGGTGGCCGCCGAATTCCGCCAGAACTACGACGGCAGCCTGTCCATGCAGCTCGACAGCGAGATCGCCTCGCATTGGTCGATTTTCGTCTCCGGCGATATCGGCCGGCTCGACCGACGCGCCGGCCCGAACGAGGCCGCGTTCTCCGCCGACACCAGTTCGTTGACGGCGGGCGTGGACTGGCAGCCGAACGATCGCTGGAATGTAGGCTTCGCGCTCAATCACGTGCGCGAAAGTCTCGATTACGACGGCACCGCCGGCGCCGTCGATACCCGTTTCTCCGGCGCACTGATCACCGCCGGCCGCACGCTCGGCCAGCACTGGAGCGTGAACGCCTACGCCGGCTGGCTCCAGGGCGACTACGAACTGCAGCGCGAAATCCGCTACAGCCTGCCCTTCGCATTCGGCACGTTCACCATCGAAGGCATGGCGGTGGCGAATCCCGATGCCGCGCGCCGCGTGTACGGCGTCTCGGCGAACGGCCAGTGGTCGTACAAGGGCTGGAACCCCAGCTTCGCCATCGGCATGGACGGCGGCCGCACGCATATCGACGGCTACGACGAAACCGGCGGCGTCGGCTTGAACCTGCGCGTGCCCGCCCGCGACATCGACACGCGTCGCGGCCGCGTCGATTTCGGCATCAGCCGGGCGTTCTCGCAGAACTGGGGCGTGTGGCAACCGATGGCGCGCGTGAGCTGGTTCAACGAATTCAGCAACCCGCGCCGCCAGGTCACGCTGCGCCTCGCGCTCGACAACGCGCGCAACGGCGTCACCTTCAACACCGAAGACCCGGACACCGGCTGGGGCGAAATCGCCATCGGCAGCGTCTTCGTCTTCACCCACGGGCATTCGGGCTTCATCCAGTACCAGCAGCGCTTCGCACATTCGTTCCTGCAGGAACGCATGCTGGCGCTGGGCTGGCGCATGGAACTTTAATGGGGTCAGGTTCACTTATCCGCTGGAACAAGTGAACCCGCCGAGAGGAACTGCATGAGCGACGAATCGCTGAAACGCCTGGTCGGCATGAGCCTGATGGCGGCCTTCGCCGACGAAGACTCGGCCGAACTGCGCTTCACTGCCTGTTCGTTCTCCGCCTACGGCGCGCAGCAATCGAGCCAGCCGCTGCTGGCCCTCATCGGGCAGAAAGTGAAATCGGTCGCCAGCGAAGGCGAACGCCTGAAGATCGGCTTCGTATCCGGCGATGAGTTTTCGGTGTCGCTGGCTCGCGGCGATCGCCGCGGCGCAGAGCCGTACGCGGCGAGTTTCGATGAGGATGTGACGGCGGTGGACTAACAGGGTCAGGTTCACTTATTGCCGGCGTCATTCCGGCAAGGCCTGTGAGCAGGACGGACACCGGCGAATCTTTGGGTCGTTTTTTCGACCATGATCCTGAAATCGTCGCGCCCCCACGCGCGCTGTTGTTGCAGGTAGCTCCTGATATCCCGGCATTCCTCCTCGGTGACGGCCTCGTCCAGCAGTCGCTTGTAGGCCTGGCCGCGCTCTTTCGGTCCACGCCCGAGCGCAAGCTGCGCTGGGTGCAGCGTCAACAACGCGTTCTCGCGTT
>CAYWHO010000132.1:0-6415 GCA_964458195.1 uncultured Arenimonas sp. | reverse complement strand
CGCACACTGTCGCCGACGTTTTTCAGCAGCGTGTCGTTGAACGCGTACAACGTCATCCAACCGTTGCCGTGATCCAGGATCAGCAACAAGCCATAACCCTTCAGCCAATCGGCATAAGCCACCCGGCCGGCCGACACCGCCCGCACCTCGGCACCGGCATTGCCGGCGATCAGCAGGCCCTGGCTGCGATGGCCGTCCGGCATCGTGCCCCCGAAACCCGCCAGCACATTGCCGCTCAAGGGCAGGTTCAACGGACCGATCGGCACGCGCGCATCGCTCGGCGTCGCCGGCCGCGTGCCGGGCGTGTTCGGCGTGCGTGTCGGCGCTTTCGCTGATTGCTCCATCAAGCGACGCAGGCGTTCGAGCAAGGCGATTGTCGCTTTCTCGTCGCGCCCCAGCGCCTTGATGCGCGACTCCCGGTCGCGGTACTGCGCATCCAAAGACGAAACCAGCTTTCCGCGTTCGCGCCGCTGGCCGGCCAACGCGTCGAGCTCGCCCTTCTGCTGCGCGCGCGCCGCCTGCAACTCCAGCGTGGTCGCCCGCACCTGCTCGCTCACGTCGGCCAGCGTCTTCAACTCCTGCGTGAGGCGACCGATGTCTTCCTTGCGCTGCTGCTGGAAATAGCGGTGATAGGCCAACGCGCGCGCCAGGTCGCTCATGCGCCCCTGTTCAAGCAGCAATTTCAACTGCTCGTGCCGGCCCATGGCATAAGCCGAACGCAGCAACTGCGCGAGCTCCGCGCGCTGCGTCGCCAGCCCGCGTTCGAGTTCCTGCTGCCGGCCCTGCAAGCGGGCCAGTTCCGTCTCCTGGGCGGCGATGCGCGCCTCGGTCTCGCGCAGGCGGCGTTGCGACTGCGACACGCGCCCGTCTATTTCGCGCAGTTCGCGCGCAGCCGCGTTCTTCTCGCCCTCGAGCTTGCGCTGTTCTTCGCTGAGCGACTGGATCTGCCCGCGCAGCGCCGCCAACTGCTTCTGCGTCGCGGCCTGGCGTTGCGCGCGTTGCGCCGGCGTCGGCGTCTGCGCAGGCGCCAAGGAAACGGCGCCTGCCAACAGCAATACGATCGCCCACGCCTTCCGCACTCAGCGCAGCTCCACCAGCGAACGGCCGGTCATCGCAGCGGGAATCGGCAGGCCGAGCAGCTGCAGCAGCGTCGGCGCGATATCGCGCAGCGCGCCGCCGGCGCGCAGCGTGGCGGGACGACCGACATACACCAGCGGCACCGGGCCCACCGTATGCGAGGTATGCGGCTCGCCCGTTTCCGGATCGCGCATCATCTCCAGGTTGCCGTGATCGGCCGTGACGATCATCTCGCCGCCAACCTCACGCAGCGCGGCATCCACCGCGCCGAGCGCGCGATCCACCGCTTCGGCCGCGCGGATCGCCGCGGCCAGCACGCCGGTATGGCCGACCATGTCGGGGTTGGCGATGTTGCAGACGATGACGTCGTGCCGGCGCGCGCGAATGTCCTCGCACAGCTTGTCGGTCAGTTCCGGGCAACTCATTTCCGGCTGCAGGTCGTAAGTCGCCACTTTCGGCGAAGGCACCAGCACGCGGTCTTCGCCCGGCTGCAGGGCTTCGCGTCCGCCGCTGAAGAAGAAAGTGACGTGCGCGTATTTTTCCGTCTCGGCGATGCGCAACTGGCTCAGGCCGTGTTCGGCCAGTACGTCGGAGAACGTGTGCGACAGGTCTTCGGCCGAGAACGCCACCGGCGCCGGCAGTTTCGCATCGTATTCGCTGAGGCAGACGAAGCGCGACAGCGCGAGGCGCCGCGGCCGCGCGAACCCGGCGAAATCCGCCGCAACGAAACACGCCGTCAGCTGGCGGGCGCGATCGGCGCGGAAATTCATGAAGACCACCCCGTCGCCGTCGGCGAACCGCGCGCCTTCGCCGATCACCGTCGGCAGCACGAATTCGTCCGTTTCGCCGCGCGCATACGCCTGCGCCAGCGCCTGCAAGGCATCGGCAGCGCGATGCGTCGCGCTCGCCTCGGTAATGGCGAGATAGGCCGGCTCCACGCGTTCCCAGCGCTGGTCGCGATCCATCGCGTAGTAGCGACCGCAAACCGTCGCGATGATCGCATTGCCGGCTTCGTCGCAAGCGGCTTGCAAGGCGCGCAGACTGGGCTCGGCCGATTTCGGCGGCATGTCGCGACCGTCCAGGAAGGCATGCACGGCCACGCGCGGAACGCCGCGCTGTTTGGCCAGGCGGATCATCGCGAACACATGCGCTTCATGGCTGTGCACGCCACCCGGCGACATCAGGCCGAACAGATGCAGGGTGCCGCTGCCGGCTTTCGCCGCCTCGCAGGCGGCCACGAGCTCGGCGTTGGCGAAGAAGCTGCCGTCGTCGATCGCCGCATCCACCCGCGTCAGATCCTGATAGACGATGCGGCCGGCGCCGATGTTCATGTGGCCGACCTCGGAATTGCCCATCTGCCCGTCCGGCAGGCCGACGTGCCGGCCCTCGGTATGCACCAGGGTGTTCGGGCAGGTGGCCAGCAGGCGGCGCCAGTTCGGCACTTCGGCCAGGGCGATGGCGTTGTCGGCGCGTTCCTCGCGGTAGCCCCAGCCATCCAATATCAACAACAACAAGGGCTTGGGACGGTTCACGCGGCGCTCCGGGGCAGGCATGCGGGAATTGTAACGGAGGGCCCCGAAGGCGTATCTAAACCTTTTCGAACCGGTCGGCATCCGACTTCCAAACCCGGAGGAAACCCCATGCGCCGCACCCTGCTTGCCCTGAGCCTTGCCCTCGCCACCACCTGCGCCTTCGCCCATGACGGCGACCACGACGTCAGCCGCGTCAACGGCCGCGTGCACGCCGAAGCCGGCCAGACCTATGGCGACCTCGACACCGTCAACGGCAGCATCGAGATCGACGAGGGCGTGCAGGCACGCGACGCCAGTACGGTCAACGGCAGCATCGATATCGACGACCGCGCCTCGCTGCGTTCGGCCACCACCGTCAACGGCGGCATCGAAGCCGGCCAGAACGTGCGTTTTTCCGGCGACGTCGAGACGGTGAACGGCGGCATCAAGATCGGCTTCCGTTCCGATGTGACCGGCGATGTCGGCACCGTCAACGGCAGCGTGCTCGTGCAGCAGACCAAGGTCGGCGGCCAGGTGCGCACCGTCACCGGCGATATCACCATCGGCGCCGATTCGGTCGTGCAGGGCGGCATCAAGGTCGAAAAGCCGACCGGCATGAACTGGGGCAAACAGCGCGTGCCGCGCGTCGTCATCGGCCCGCGCGCCACGGTCAACGGTGAGCTGAAGTTCGAACGCGAAGTCGAGCTGTTCGTGCACACCAGCGCCAAGGTCGGCCGCGTGACCGGCGCCACCGCCAAGCCCTATACCGACACCCTGCCCGAGCGCGAATAAGTCCCGCCAAGCCGGGCACCCGCACGGCCCGTGCGGGCGACCGGCTTAGGCCCTAGAATCCGGGGGAGTCGCTTCCCCGGAGTCCTGCATGCCCCGCAGTCTGTTCTGGCTGGCCGCCGCGCTGGCCCTGACGGCTTGTCGCCACAGCCCCACGCTCGACACCGAGACTTCGATGGTCTCGGTCAACACCCAGGCCGGCCACGCCTTCGGCCCCGAGATCTCGGCCGAAGACTTCGCCATGCACCTGAAGGTGCTGGCCTCCGACGAATTCGGCGGACGCGGCCCCGGCACGCCCGGCGAAGACAAGACCGTGCAATACCTGCGCGAGCAGTTCCAGCGCCTCGGCCTGCAGCCCGGCAATGGCGACAGCTATTTCCAGACCGTGCCGATGGTCGAAACCACGGTGGACCAGAACGCCAGCAAGCTTGCGCTGACCCAGGGCGGTACGCGCCGCGAGCTGGCCTTCGGTACCGAGGCCGTCGCCGTGACGCGCCAGGCGAAAGCCGACATGGCGCTGGCCGACAGCCCGCTGGTCTTCGTCGGCTATGGCGTCAATGCGCCGGAAGCCGGCTGGAACGATTACGCCGGACTCGACGTGCGCGGCAAGACGGTCGTGATGCTGATCAACGATCCGGGCTTCCACGCCAACGATGCGTCGCTGTTCGATGGCCGGCGCATGACCTACTACGGTCGCTGGACCTACAAGTTCGAGGAAGCCGCGCGCCAGGGCGCCGCGGCCGCCCTGATCATCCACGACACCGCCGGCGCCGGTTACGGCTGGGACGTGGTGAAGAACAGCTGGAGCGGCACGCAGCACGATCTGTCCGCCAGCGACGATCCGGCACCGCGTCTTCCGATGCAGGGCTGGCTCAGCGCCGAGGCCGCGACGCAGTTGTTCGCCAAGGCCGGGCTCGATCTGCAAGCGCAGCGCGCCGCGGCGGGACGTCGCGGCTTCAAGGCCGTGCCGCTGGGCGATGCGCGCTTCGAGGCCACGCTGCACAGCACGGTGAAGCAGTCGCAGTCGCGCAACGTCATCGCCAAGCTGCCCGGCAGCAAGTATCCCGACGAGGCCATCGTCTACATGGCGCATTGGGACCATCTCGGCGTCCATCCGGAAGAGAGCGGCGACAACATCTACAACGGCGCCATCGACAACGGCACCGGCGTCGCCGGCGTGCTGGAGATCGCCGAAGAATTCACCGTGGTCAAGCCGCGGCCCGAGCGCAGCATCGTCTTCCTGCTGGTGACGCTGGAGGAATCGGGCCTGCTCGGTTCGGCGTATTACGCCGCGCATCCGCCGATCCCGCTGGCGAATACCGTGGCGGCAATCAACCTCGATGCGATGCCCGTCGTCGGCCGTACGAAGGACCTGATCGTGATCGGCCTGGGCAATTCCGAGATGGACGATCTGCTGCGCCCGATCGCGGCGAAGCAGGATCGCGTGCTGGTGGAGGAAAGCGCGCCGGAGAAGGGGCTGTTCTTCCGCTCCGACCATTTCAGCTTCGCCAAGGCTGGCGTGCCGGCGCTGTACATCAAGGGCGGCGTCGACCATCGCGAGAAGGGTCGTGACTACGGCCTGTCCGTCATCGACGACTACACCGCCAAGCGTTACCACAAGGCCGGCGACCAGTTCGATTCGAACTGGGACCTGCGCGGAATCGTCAATGACCTCGATGCCGTATTCGACGTCGGCAGGAAACTCGCCTCCAGCCGGCAATGGCCGAACTATCGCGAAGGCAATGCCTTTCGCGCGGTGCGGGAGAAGTCGAGGGAAGGGGCGAAGGAGTAACAATCGGTGACGGTTTCTAGGCTGGCTACCCAGTCTGGAGACGATGCACGTCCAATGGGAGGCCCATCATGAAGACTCTCGTTTTGTTGCTGGCCATCCTTATTCCCCATGTTTCCCACGCACAGGACTTCAAGGCACGCCTAGTCGGGGCGGCCAGCAAGAAGGACCTTCGCGAGTTCTGTTCGAAGTTCAAGACATTCGGCGAAATCAGGGAATCGGAATACACGTCTGCGAACCGGCGATTATTCCTTTGCTGGGCAGAGCGCGATGGCGCTCCCGTGTTCCTCTTCGGCTACGTACTGAAGGGCTCCCGATGGCAGCTGGTGATAGACCACCCGGAGAACATCTCGTTGGCCGGCGCGCAGGTTGTCGTGTCCATCGCCGACGATAGCGTCCGACTGATCGGCAAGAACGGAGAGGTATTGAAGTCATATTCTCTGGCGACTCCGTGATGGCGGCATTGAGCGACTCCGCCACAGAGCATGAGCGACTCAAATGCCTTTTTCGCGCGTTGCCCTTCACATTTTTTACCGGGGGCCTACGGGCTGAGCCGTAGATTCCACATGAGCTCGCGCATCCGTAGCAAACGAAGAATCGCGCGATTGTTCCTGCTTGTCGCACTCGTGATCATCGCCATCGGCCTGCTGCTGCCGCAGCGCATGGTCGTTCCGGTCGAAGGCGCAAGTCCGCGCGACTGGAATCCCGATGCGTTCTGGTATGAGCCCTGGGGTCGATCGGGCGTGCACAAAGGCATCGACATTTTCGCCGTGGAAGGCAGGCCGGTGGTCGCGGCCGCGCCGGGACTCGTCGTCTATCGCGGCGAATGGTCGCAGGGCGGCAAGGTCGTGCTGGTGCTCGGGCCCAAGTGGCGTATCCACTACTACGCGCATCTGTCGACGTTCGCCGATGCCGAGCCCTGGCTGGTTCGCTCCGGCCAACACCTCGGCGAGGTCGGCCGCACCGGCAATGCCGCCAACAAACCGCCGCATCTGCACTATTCCGTGGTGTCGCTTGTTCCCCTGCCCTGGCGGATCACGCGCGCAACGGAGGGCTGGAAGCGGATGTTCTATCTCGATCCCGGGGCGATGCTGGCGGTGCGCGAATAGGATCAGGCCGAACGATCCTGAGGCGACTGTCGCGAGTCCGGTCGCGGTCGCGGTCGCGATTGCCATCGCTCCTACGTCGGGGTTCCCGCTATTGGGCCGCCGCGAACTCCAGCAAGGCCTTCGCCGTCTCCCGCGGCTTC
>CAYWHO010000131.1:0-6537 GCA_964458195.1 uncultured Arenimonas sp. | reverse complement strand
CCGCCCGGCGGACGGGCGACGCCGAGCAATTTCTGCACGATGCCGAGGCCGGCGGTGACGGTGAGCTCGTAACCGTTCGGCGTGACCATGCGCGCCTTCGCTTCGCGACCTTCGCCGTCGCGCACCTCGCCCCAGACCCAGGTCTGCGTCTTCGCGCGCTTTTCCTCGGACGGGCCGGGCACCGATTTCTCGATTCGCTTTTTCATGAAGGACTGCACCGGCTTCGTGCCGAGCAGCGGGCCCAGCCAGCGGATGCGGCGCAGGCGTTGCGCCGATGCCGGCGGCACGCCCATGTAAACCTCGATGTTCGGGATGCCGGTGGACACGTTCGCGGTATAGACATCGCCCCAGGGGATCGTCATCGCGAAGCGCTGTTCGCCCTCGCGTTCGAAGGTGCGCGTCTTCCACGCCAGCGGCACCCGCGTCATCTTGCCGTCGATGCGGGCACGGCCACCTTTGCCCAGGCCCTCGACGCCGGTCTTGGCCGTACCAGGGCTGGGGCCACCCCCCGCTTCGAACGCCAATACCAGATGCGTGGCGCTCGGCAATTCGCTCTTGAGGTGCGCGGCCAGGCAGTCGGTCGGCACGACATCGAAGCCCGAGCCGGGCATGACCACGATGTTGCGTTGCTGCGCGCGCGCATGCTGCGCATGGCAATGGGCGAAGACGTCGATCTCGCCGGTGATGTCGAGGTAGTGCGCGCCGACCTCGAGGCAGGCTTCCAGCATCGGTTTGCAGGTGGCCGAGAACGGGCCGGCGCAATGCATCACCAGGCCGATGCCGTTGAGGCCGTTGCGCGCCGATTCGGCGTTGTCGAGCGGGAAGGCGCGCACCGGCAGGCCGTACTTCTTGCCCATCGGCTCGAGCGCGGCGACATTGCGGCCGGCGAGCACGGGCTTGAGGCCGCGGCGCACGGCCTCTTCCACCATCAGCTTGCCGGTATAGCCGTTGGCGCCGTAGATCATCCAGTCCATCACACCGCTCCCTTGTTGCTCATCGCCGCGACGGCGGAGAGTTTCTGCAGCTGGCGGAAATAGAATTCGGGGAACCAGCGCTTCAGGCGCCAGCGCATCGGTTCGCGCGTCGTCGGGATGATCATGAAGTCGCCGCGTTCGGCCGCGGCGAAGACCTTGTCGGCGACGCCGTCGAGGGTGTCGGGCGATTCGTCCATCAGCCGTTGCGCCGCCACCATCACGCGCGGCGCGCCGATGCCGGTCTCGCACAGGTTGGTGCGGAAGAAGCTCGGGCAAAGCACGCTGACGCGGACGCCGCGGGACTGCACTTCGGCGCGTAACTGTTCCGACAGCGCCACGACGGCGGCCTTGGCCACGCCGTAGGTCATGATGCCCGGCGCGCCGGCGAGGCCGGCGAAACTCGCCGTGCTGACGATCTGGCCGCGACCGGCGGCGAGCATGGTGGGCAGGAACATCCGGCAACCGCGCACGACGCTGAACAGGTCGATCTCGATGATGCGCCGCCATTCCTCCATCGTCGTCTCGATCATCGGGCCGCCCGAGGCGATGCCGGCGTTGTTGTAGAGCACGTCGAGGCCGTTCCACTCGCGCAGCACGGCATCGCGCAGGGTTTCCATCGCCGTGTCGCTTCCCACGTCCACCGTATAGGCGAGATGGCCGCTGCCGGCGAGCAGGGCCCGCGTTTCCTCCGCCCGTTCGCCGATCAGGTCCACGCAGGCGACGCGTGCGCCGGCTTTCGCGTAGCGGACCGCCATGGCCCGCCCCAGGCCGCTGCCGGCGCCGGTAATCAATACTCTGCGCGAATCGCTCATCGTGGCCTCCCGGCCGCATGCTAGGCTCGAAACGCCGAGTGTAACCGCTCCCGGAGGAACCACGTGACGACCGCCCTGTTCGATCTGACCGGAAAAACCGCCCTCGTCAGCGGCGCCTCGCGCGGCATCGGCGAGAGCATCGCCCGCCTGCTGGCCGCGCAGGGCGCGCACGTGCTCTGCAGCAGCCGGCGGCTCGAAAGCTGCGAAGCCGTCGCGGCGGCGATTCGCGCCGACGGCGGGTCGGCCGAAGCGCTGGCGATGCATGTCGGGGATCCGGCCGCGATCGAGGCGACGTTCGCGGCGCTGGAATCGGCCGGCAAGTCTCCCGACATCCTGGTCAACAACGCGGCGGCGAATCCGTATTTCGGGCCGATGCTCGACATGGACCTGGGCAGTTACGAGAAGACGGTGGAAGTGAACCTGCGCGGCTATTTCTGGAGCACGGTGCAGGCGGCGAAACGGATGCGCGCCAAGGGCGGCGGCGCGATCGTCAACATCGCCTCGGTCAATGCGCGGCGCCCGGCGTTCGGCCAGGGCGTGTATTCGATGACGAAGGCCGGCATCGTCAACATGAGCGAAGGTTTCGCCAAGGAACTGGCCCCGCACGGCATCCGCGTCAATGCCGTGTTGCCGGGATTGACCGATACGAAGTTCGCTTCGGCCATCACCGGCAATCCGAAGATCATGGGCATGATGATGCAGCTGATCCCGATGGCGCGCGCCGCGCAGCCGGACGAAATCGCGCCGGCGGTATTGTTCCTGGTAAGCAGTGCTGGCAGCTATGTGACCGGCACCACACTGGTGGTGGACGGCGGCTATCTCGCGTGAGAAAAAAGCGTCGGCAGGAGAGGTTCCTGCCGGCCGCGACGAGTGCATCGGTACGTCCGGCCTGAGTCCCGCGAGTCTGGAATAAGGCGCGTCGGCAGGCTTTCCGCCAGCATCGGCGGAAGAGAACGCGACGATTCCGGCACGGCCGACGCGGGCGATGGAACGCCAGGAACGGACCCGCATGCCCGCCACGTCAGCGATCCCGACCGAAGTATCCGCGACCTCGCAGCGAGGCGTGTTGTTCGCGTTCGCGATCGCCCTGTTGCTGCTCGGCGCCGCGACCTGGCTCGGCTACAGCCAGAGCGCGCGCACGGTGAAGGGTTACGAGTGGGTGGAACACACGCAGTTGGTTCGGCAGCGCGCGACCGAACTCGATGCCGACCTGCTGCTGATGGAAGCGCAGCACCGGGCCTTCCTGCTGCTGGGGCGCGCGGACTTGTTGCAATCGCGCGACCGTTACTTGCGCCAGGCGGCGCATGCGCTGGTCGAACTCCAGGGCTTGACCCGCGACAACCCGCAGCAGCGGCAACGCCTGCGCGAGATCCAGGGCTTGCTGGAGGCGCGCGAAGCGCGCATGCGCGCGACCACGGCGCGCGCGCTTGCCGAGGGCCTCGATGCGGCCCGCGCCCAGTTCAATCCGGACGACTACGGCTCGATCCGGCCGCTGCACGAAGCCGTCCTGGGCCTGCGCGACGCCGAAGAGGCGCTGTTCGCGTCGCGCTCGCGCGCGGCGGCGATGCAAGCCGAGCGCCTGCAATGGCAACTGCTGCTGGCGCCCGTGCTGGCCATCGCCCTGCTTTTCCTGGTCGTGTCCGCCCTGATCGTGCAGCTGCGGCGCTCGCTGAGCATGCAGGCGCAGTTGCTGCAGGCCGGCCGCGACATGGAACAGGCGCGGGCCGAACTGGACCGTTTCTTCACCCTGTCGCTGGACATGCTGTGCATCGCCTCGGCCGATGGCTATTTCAAGCGCCTGAGTCCGGCGTTCACGCGCACGCTGGGCTGGAGCGTTGAGGAGCTGCTGTCGGCGCCCTTCATCGACTTCGTGCATCCGGACGATCGCGAGGCGACCCTGGCCGAAGTGGAGCGGCAGGTGAAAGCCGGCCAGCCGGTGCTGCAGTTCGAGAACCGCTACCGGCACAAGGAGGGCGGCTGGCGCGTGCTGTCCTGGAAATCGGCGCCGCGCGCCGACGGGACGATGTACGCGACGGCCCGCGACGTGACCGAAAAACGCCTGGCGGAGCAACGCGTGGTCGCGCTCAACCGCGATCTGGAAACGCGCCAGGCGGCGCTGGAATCGGCCAACCGTGAGCTTGAGGCGTTTTCGTATTCGGTGTCGCACGACCTGCGCGCGCCGCTGCGGCACGTGCACGGCTATGCCCGCATGCTGGCCGAAGACGCCGGCGACCGTCTCGAGGGCGACCTGCGTCGCTACGTCGAAGCCATCAGCGCCAGCGCCGAACGTATGGGCCGACTCATCGACGATCTGCTGTCGCTGTCGCGCCTGGGCCGCAAGCCGCTCGAACCGCAACGGGTGGACATGCGGGCGATGGTCGAGGAGGTCATCGCCGAACTGGAGGCCGATCGCTCGCGCTTCGCCATCGGCGAGCTGCCGCCGGCAGCCGGCGACCCGGTCCTGCTGCGGCAGTTGTGGACGAACCTGCTCTCGAACGCGGTGAAGTACAGCGAGCCGCGCGGCGCCGAGGCGCGAATCGAGGTCGAGGCGACGAACGGCGACGACAGGAATTCTTACCGGGTACGCGACAACGGCGTCGGTTTCGACATGCGTTATGCCGACAAGCTGTTCGGCGTCTTCCAGCGTCTGCACGCCCAGGACCGTTTCGAAGGCACGGGCGTCGGCCTCGCCATCGCGCAGCGCGTCGTCCAGCGCCATGGCGGCAGCATCCGGGCCCGGGCCGAGCCCGGCCGCGGCGCCGAATTCGAATTCGAGCTCCCCGCCCCAGGAGGAACGAGCGATGGTCTATCAGAACGTTGAGATATTGCTGGTCGAGGATTCGGCGGCCGACGCCGAGATGACCCTGCGTACGCTGAAGAAGGCCAGCATCGCCAACAGCGTGGAATGGGTGCGCGATGGCGTCGAGGCGCTCGAGTACCTGTTCTGCGAAGGGCAGTACGAGGGGCGCAGCAACGGCCGCCCGCGCATGGTGCTGCTGGACCTGAAGATGCCGCGCATGGACGGCATGCAGGTGCTGGAGCGCATGAAGGCCGATGCGCGCACGAGCAGCATTCCGGTCGTGATGATGACCTCCTCACGCGAGGAGGGCGACCTGCTGCGCAGCTACGAACTCGGCGTCAACAGCTACGTCGTCAAGCCGGTGGACTTCGGCGAGTTCGCCGAGACGGTCAGCCAGGTCGGCATGTACTGGCTGATCGCCAACCAGGTGCCGCAATGAGGTCCTTGCCATGAACGAAGCGCATGAGGTGCTGAAGGTGCTGCTGGTGGAAGACAGTCCGGCCGATGCGGAGATCATCCTGCGCGCGCTGAAGCCGCTGGCGCGGCGGCTGGAGCACGAACGCGTCGTGGACGAGGACGGTTTGCGGCGGGCCCTGGGCGAATTCTCCCCGCATATCGTGCTCAGCGACTATTCGATGCCGGGATTCGGCGGCCAGGATGCCCTGCGCGTGGTGACGGCGGTATCGCCGGACATTCCGTTCATCTTCGTCTCCGGCACGATCGGCGAGGACGTCGCCATCGACGCGCTCCAGCGCGGTGCCTCCGACTACGTGCTGAAGGAAAACCTGCGGCGCTTGCAGCCGGCGGTCGAGCGCGCGCTGCGGGTGGCGCGGGAAAAGAGCGAACGCCAGCGCATGGAACGCGCCTTGCAGGCCAGCGAGGAGCGCTTCCGCAGCATCGTCGAGAGCACGGCCGACTGGATGTGGGAAATGGACGGGGGCGGCCAGCTCACCTATAGCAATCGCAGCGTCGCCGACATCCTCGGCTACGCGCCGGAAGAGATCGTCGGCAACGAGGCCTTGCGCCATCTCGACGACGAACAGCGCGCCGAGGCCGCGCGCCGCATTGCCGAAGACAGCGGTAATCCGCAGGGGTGGCGCGACTGGGTGTTGCGCTGGCGTCATCGCGACGGCAGCCTGCGCTGCCTGGAAAGCACGGCGCAGCCGCTGCGCGACGAACAAGGCCGGCATGCCGGTTATCGTGGCGTCGATCGCGACGTGACCCTGCGCCTGCAGCAGGAGGCGCGCATCGCCCAGCTCGGTCGCATCCACGCCGTGCTCGGCGCCCTGGGCAATGCGGTGCTGCGCGCCCGCAGCTTCGAGCCCTTGCTCGGAATGATCTGTCGGCTGGCCGTCGAGCACGGCCAGTTCAAGGCCGCCGTCATCGGCCTGCGCATGGCGCAGAACCAGTTGCAGGTCGGCAGTCATGCCGGCGATCGGCGCGTGATCGACCTGATCAGCAACGCCGGGCCCTTTTCCCTCACCGGGTCGGATCCGTTCGACCGGCCGGCGATCCGCGCCATCAACGAGAACCGCAACGTGATCGCGCACGACTACACCAAGTCGCCGGTCGCCGATGCCTGGCGCCAGCAATTGATCGATGCCGGCGTCGTGTCGCACATCGCATTGCCGCTCGGCAAACCGGCCTGGGGCGTGCTGGGGCTCTACTCCGGGAGCGCACAGGAATTCGACGCCGCCGAGATCGACCTGCTGGAGCGGTTGACCGCGGAAATCGACCATGCCCGCGACTTTTTCGCCAAGGGCGAGCGCCTGGAATATCTCGCGTACCACAATCCCGATACCGGCTTTCCCAATCGCGCCGCTTTCCAGGAGGCCTTGCCGGCCCTGCTGCAGAAGCAGGCGCATGTCGTTGCGATGACCGACATGGACCGCTTCCGCCATTACAGCCAGAGCCGCGGCCGCGATTTCGCCATGCGCCTGCTCGCGCTGGT
>CAYWHO010000130.1:2548-6557 GCA_964458195.1 uncultured Arenimonas sp. | reverse complement strand
TCGAGCAGCAGCAGCGACAGCAAGGGCAGCGCCAGCGTGAACACCGGATTCATCGCCATGGCTTGCAGCACATCGCCGTGCACGAGCGCATGCATCGCGCGCGTCGCCCCGCAGCCGGGGCAGAACAAACCGGTGTAGGCGTGGATCGGACACGGCGGCAATCCGCTGCCGGGCTGGTTCGGATCGACGCGCCACAGCAGGGCGACGCCGGCGACCGTCATCGTCGCGACAAGCGCGAGCGGCCAGCGTGATGCCGGCGGTGGCAACTCAATAGCCATGACCGGCGGACGCAGCGAAGACATTCAGCAATAAATACAACAGGTTCACCACCAGGCCGACGCCCAACGAAACCCAGCACCAGGTCTTGGCCTTGTTCGAGGCCTCGATGGCGCCGGCCAAGTCGCCGAGCGCGAGTTTCGTATTGACCTGCGAGGAATACACGATGGCGACGATGCCGCCCGGCAGGCAGCAGCACAGCGTCGCCAGGATCGACCAGACCAGATGGTTCGGCACGGTGCCGGGCGCGAGACCGAGGGCCTGCGAAGGCGGCGGCGGTGGTAACGGCGGTGGCGTCGCGTCGTTGGAGGCGAAGGGCGTCGGCGCCTGCCCGCAGGCTTCGCAAACGGTGGCGGTGTCCGGATTCTGGTGACCGCAGTGCTGGCAATACATGGCTTCCCCGGTTCGCTGAACGCGTCGTCGGATGGTATGCCTTTCCTGCGCAGCGCTCTAGCGGACGAAGTCCGCCGGCATGCGATGCCCCTGGCTCAGGGGTTGTCGCCGCGCAGGCGCCGCACGTTCTCTTCCAGCAAGGCCGCGGTCGCCTGCGCGCCCGGAATGGGTGGACCGGCAACCAACTCGATGCGCGCGCGGAAATGCCGTGGCAGGCGCAGGCGCCCGAGTCGCGAGTCGCGCTTGCTGAACATGCTGCGCCACAGGTTCTTCAGCGCCATCGGCACCACCGGCACGGGCCGCGTCTTCAGGATGCGTTCGACGCCCGATTTGAATTCCGCGATTTCGCCATCGGTGGTGAGCTTGCCTTCCGGGAAGATGCCGACGATCTCGCCCTCGGCCAGCGCCCGGTCCACTTCGGCGAAGGCTGCCTCCATCACCGCCGGATCCTCGCGCGCACCTGCGATGGGGATCGCGCGCGCCGTGCGAAACACCCAGCGCGCGCCCGGCGTGTTGAAGATCTTGTAGTACATGACGAAACGCGTCGGTCGCGGCACCGCGCCCATGATCACCAACGGGTCCATGTAGCTGACGTGATTGCACACCAGCAAGGCCGGACCCTCGTCCGGCACATGCTCTTCGATGCCGTTCACTTCGACCCGGTACATCGCCTTGGCGATGATCCAGCTGAGGAAACGCATGAAGAATTCCGGCACCAGCGCGAAGATGTAAAGTGCGACGACGGCGTTCATGATCGCCAGCAGCCCGAACACTTCCGGCACGCTGAGGCCGAGCAGGCGCTGCGCGGCGATGCCGAAACCGGCGGCCAGCACGATGAAGACCGAGTTCTGGATGTTGACGCCGGCGATGACGCGCGAGAGTTCGCGCTTCGGCGTGCGGCTTTGCACCAGCGCGAACAACGGCACCAGGAAGAAGCCGGAGAACAGGCCGATGCCGACCAGGTCGACGACGATGCGGATGCTGCCGGCGGCGGCCAGGAAACCCGGGATGTCGAGCCCGGCGACGGGCGCGGCGCCGGGTCGGGCGAAGTACAGGTCGCCGCAGAAGATCGTCATTCCGAGGGCGCCCAGCGGCACCAGGCCGATCTCGACGGTGCGGTGCGAGAGTTTTTCGCAGAGCAGCGAACCCACGCCCGTGCCGATCGAGAACAGCGCCAGGACGAAAATGTACAGGCCCGAATCCGGCGCGCCGCCGAGATTGGTCTCGGCGTAGTTGAGCAGGTTCGCGGTCAGCACCGTGCCGACGAACCAGAACCAGGAAATGCCGACGACGGCGTTGCGCACCGCCGGTTGCTTGCTGGTCAGGCGCAGGATGGCCAGCGATTCCGGAATCGGATTCCAGTGGATCTTCAGGTCGGGCGCGCCGGCATCGACCGACGGAATCGCCCGGCTCACCAGGTTGCCGGCGATCGCCAGGGCAATGATCGCCACCGACGCGACCACCGGCCCCTGGGCGCCGGCCAGCGCGAAGATCAAGCCGCCGAAGATCATGCCGATGAGGATCGACATCGAAGTGCCCATTTCCACCAGGCCGTTGCCGCCGGTCAGTTCCTCCGGTTTGAGCACGCTCGGCAGGATCGAATATTTCACCGGCCCGAACAGGGTCGATTGCAGGCCGGTGCAGAACAGCGCGACCAGCAGCACGATCATGTTCTGCGTCATGAAGCCGATCGCCGCCAGCGACATGATGGCGATCTCCATGCTGGTGGTGATGCGGATCAGGCGAGATTTCTCCAGCTTCTCGGCGATCTGGCCGGCGGTGGCGGAGAACAGGAAGTAGGGCAGGATGAAGATCGCCGGCGCCAGGTTGGTGTAAAGCGTCTGCTGTTCCGGCGAGACGGCCATGTAACCGAGCAGGCCGATGATGGCCTGACGGTAAACGTTGTCGTTGAACGCACCCAGCGACTGGGTCAGGAAAAAGGGCAGGAAGCGGCGTTGCCGCAGCAGCTCGAATTGGTTATGCGCCATGGTCCGTGGCTTCCTGGAATGGTGCGCGGAGCGTAGGGCGCCGCCGTCCTTGCCGCAAGCCGACGCATGAGATTGCGGAATTCCGGCACGATGGCTAGCCTTGGCGCTTGCCGCTACCGCCCACCACGAAAGCCCCGGGAGAACCGCGATGCGATCTGGCCTCATGCTCGCCACCCTTTTGCTGGCTTGCGGCCTGCCTTTGCAGGCTTCGTCGCAAGCCCCGAGTGCGCAGCGGGCCGCGCCGGATGTCGAGACCCGGGTCAAGACCATGGAAGGCCATTACTCGGCCGGGAAGTTCGTTCTCGCGCTGGTGTCCGCCCGCCGACTGTGCGCCTGGGACCATGTCGCGCGCGCCTGCGTGGTAGCGGGCGACATCCTCGCCAATGGCAAGGGCGTGGCGGCCAACCGGCGCGAGGCCGTGCTGCTGTTGGACGGGGCCTGCAAGGGGCGCGACGCGGCGGCTTGCCTTGCGCTCGGGAAGACACTGGAGACCATGCAGGAACCCGACGCGGGATCGCGTTCCCCGGCGGACGCATACGGCGCCGCGTGCGACTTGGGCAGCAGGGATGCCTGCATCCTGCGGGGCGAGTACCTGACGTTCACCGAAGCGCATGACCAAGCCCGCACGGCGCTGTCCAAGGCGTGCGCATTGGACGACGCGCAAAGTTGCGCGAATCTCGCCTTCTACCTGGAGAAGGGCATGGGTGGTCCCGCGGATGCGAATGGGGCAAAGGCACTGAGTCGCAAGGCATGCAAGCTGGGCCACAAGGAGAGCTGCGAGCGGGCGAAATAACATCGCCCGGTATCCGTCGGACTGGCGGGCTCAATCGCTGGCGCGTGCGATCGCGCGCCAGCCGATGTCGCTGCGGTGATATTCGCCGTCCCAGTGGATCTGCGAGACGAGCGCATAGGCTTCCCGTTGTGCTTCCGCCACCGTATCGCCCAGTGCGCAGGCGCAGAGCACGCGACCGCCGGTCGTGACGACGTTGTCGCCGTCGCGGCGGGTGCCGGCATGGAAGACTTTCGTGCCCATCGGCATGGGGCTGTCCAGCCCGGAAATCGCATCGCCGGTGCGCGGTGTTTCCGGATAGTTCGCGGCGGCCATCACCACGCCGAGTGAGGGTCGCGCATCCCAGTCCGCGGACAGGCCCTGCAGGCGGCCATCCACCGCGGCCTCCAACAGGCCGAGCAAATCCGAACGCAAGCGCAACATCACCGGTTGCGTTTCGGGGTCGCCGAAGCGCACGTTGAACTCGATCACGCGTGGACCGTTGGGAGTCAACATGAGCCCGGCGTAGAGCACGCCGGCAAATGGCGTACCGCGGCGGGCCATTTCGGCGATGACCGGTCGG
>CAYWHO010000130.1:0-2538 GCA_964458195.1 uncultured Arenimonas sp. | reverse complement strand
CGAAGCGCACGTTGAACTCGATCACCTTCGGCGCGCCGCTCGCATCGATCATCAACCCGGCGTAAAGAAAGCCGGTGAAGGGCAGGCCATCGAGCGCCATGCCGCGCACGGTAGGCTCGACCACTTCGCGCATCACGCGCGCATGCACTTCCGGCGTGACCACGGGCGCCGGCGAATAGGCGCCCATGCCGCCGGTGTTGGGGCCGGTATCGCCGTCGCCGACGCGCTTGTGGTCCTGCGATGTCGCCATCGGCAAGGCGACGCGACCGTCCACGATCGAGATGAAACTGGCCTCTTCGCCTTCCAGGAACTCTTCGATCACCACGCGCGAACCGGCCTGGCCGAAGGCATTGCCGCTGAGCATGTCGACGATCGCCGCTTCCGCTTCGTCCAGTGTCATCGCCACGACCACGCCCTTGCCGGCAGCGAGGCCGTCGGCCTTGATCACGATCGGCGCGCCCTGGCTGCGCACATGCGCCAGCGCTGCGTCGGTATCGGTGAACACGGCGTAGTGCGCGGTCGGAATGCGATGCCGCGCGAGGAAATCCTTGGCGAAGGCCTTGCTGCCTTCGAGCTGCGCGGCGCCCGCGGTCGGACCGAAAATGCGCAGGCCCGCCTCGCGGAAGCGGTCCACCACGCCGGCGACCAGAGGCACTTCGGGGCCGACGACGGTGAAGTCCACGCCTTCGCGCCTGGCGAGGTCGAGCAGGCCTTCGAGATCGTCCGCCTTGACGCCGACGTTGCGGCACTTGGCCTCGCTGTCCGTGCCGGCGTTGCCGGGCGCGACCAGAATGGATCGCACGCGCTCCGACTGGGCGAGTTTCCATGCTAGTGCGTGTTCGCGTCCCCCGGAACCGATGACCAGCAGTTTCATTTCGTCTGGACTCCGTTTACAGCGGTCGGCCCGGCGGGCAATCGGTCTTGCCGACGACGATCTCGAAGATCAGGCGGCGGTCCTGGTCGACGAAGCGACGGCCGATCTTGGTCTTGCCTTCGTCGAGCAGCGGACGCAGCTCCGGATCGTTGCAGGCGAAGCCCATCAGCTCGGCCTGTTCCTGCTGGCGGATCAGCGGGATCTTCTGCGGGTCGAGCGCTTCGAGCTTGATGTCGGGAATGCGGATGTCGATCACCAGGTTGTCGCCGACGATGCGCACGCTGTCGGTGATCAGGCCATCCACATAGGGTTTGGGCAGACCCTGGCTCATTCGCGTCGCGAGGCCCTGCAGCGGATGTTCCGGCGCATGGGTGCGGCGCCATTGCAGCAGGGCGACGGCGGCGATCAGGGCGAAAACGGCGAGGGCGGCGACGAGCTTCTTCATGCGCGGCTCCGGAACGGGAACGGATTCAATGGCGGAAATGACGACGGCCGGTGAAGGCCATCGCCATGCCGTGTTCGTCGGCGGCGGCGATCACCTCGGCATCGCGCATCGAACCGCCGGGCTGGATGACCGCCACGATGCCGGCCTTCGCGGCCGCGTCGATGCCGTCGCGGAACGGGAAGAAGGCGTCGCTGGCCATCACCGAGCCCGGCACGGCCAGGCCGGCTTCCTCGGCTTTCAGCGCGGCGATGCGCGCGGAAACGACGCGGCTCATCTGGCCGGCGCCGATGCCGACGGTCTGCGCGTCGCGCGCATAGACGATGGCGTTCGACTTGACGAACATCGCCACTTTCCAGGCGAACAGCAGGTCGGCGAGTTCGCCCGAGCTGGGCTGGCGCCGGCTGACGATCTGGAGGTCGGCGGCCGACAGCGCGTCGGTGTCCGCGTCCTGCACCAATAGTCCGCCGGAAATTCTCTTGTACTCCAAGGCGGTTTGGGCGCCCGAGACGAATTCGCCGCAGGCGAGCACGCGCACGTTCGCCTTCTTGGCGAAATGCGGCAGGGCATCGGCGGCGATATCGGGGGCGATCACCACTTCGACGAACTGCCGCTTCAGGATCTCGGCGGCGGTGGCGGCATCGAGCGGGCGATTGAAGGCGATGATGCCGCCGAAGGCCGAGGTCGGATCGACCGCATGTGCGCGGTCGTAGGCCGTCATCAGGTCCGCCGCGACGGCGACGCCGCACGGGTTCGCGTGCTTGACGATGACGCAGGCGGGCGCATCGAAGGCTTTCACGCATTCGAGCGCGGCATCGGCGTCGGCGATGTTGTTGTAGCTCAGCTCCTTGCCCTGCAGGAAACGTGCGGTGGCGACGATGCCGCCCGGCGCGCCGGCTTCGACGTAGAGCGCGCCGCGCTGATGCGGGTTCTCGCCGTAACGCAGGGATGAAGCCAGCGTAAAACTCGGGTGAAGCGTGTGCGGCCAGGTTTCCGCTTCGTCCGGTGTCGCGGCGCGCCGCGACAGCCATTCGGCGATCTGGCCGTCGTAGGCGCTGGTATGCGCATAGGTCTTGGCGGCGAAGCCGCGGCGTTGCGCCAATGTGCTGCCGCCGGCCCGCAGCGCTTCGACGAGGCCGGCGTAGTCGGACGGATCCACCACCACCGACACGCGTGCGTGATTCTTCGCCGCCGCGCGCAGCATCGCCGGCCCGCCGATGTC
>CAYWHO010000129.1:0-6569 GCA_964458195.1 uncultured Arenimonas sp. | reverse complement strand
TGCCGCCTTCCATGATGGCGACGCAGCTGTTGGTGGTGCCGAGGTCGATGCCGATGATCTTGCCCATGATGCTGACTCCCTGAAATTAGTGCGGCCTTGCGGCCCAAGTACTGAATGTTTCGAATGTGCGGCCGGCTTGCGGCCTTTCAAGTCAATCGTTGGCCGCGACGACCACCAGCGCGGGGCGCAGCAGGCGATCGTTCAGCACGTAGCCTTTCTGGAACACCTGCAGCACGCTGCCGGGCTCGGCCTGGCCCGCCGGCGCCTGGCTGACGGCCTGGTGCCATTCGGGGTTGAAGGCTTCGCCGATCGGGTCGAGCACGCGCATGCCGTTGTCGTTCGCGACTTTCAGCAGCTGCTTCAGCGTCAGGTCCAGGCCGTCCTTGAGCGGACCGGTCGCACCGGCCGCCGCGGCGATGCCGGCATCCAGGCTGTCGAACACCGGCAGCAGTTCGGACAACAGGCGCTCGTTGGCGAACCGTCGCGCCTGGTCCACGTCGCGCGCGAGCCGCTTGCGCTGATTGTCGAGTTCGGCGCGCTCGCGCAGGCTTTCTTCGCGCAAGGCCACGATGGTGGCGCGCAACTGGTCTAGTTCGGCGGCGAGGGTCTCGTTTTCGGACACAGCCTGATCGAGGGACGCGGCCGCGTCCTGCGGGTTCTGCTCGGTATGCATGGAAGTCCTGCGAAACGGTGGGTCGGTCCACCCCTGTCCCCGGGGTGCAGGGCCTCAATGGGGCCGCCGGCCATCGTTTCAAGCCCCATTGGATCCTCTGGCGGGACAAAGCCCGCCGGGCTCAGGGCGGGGCCGAGCCCGGGTTCAGGGCGGCGCCCAGCAACTCGGCCGTGGCCTGCACCATCGGGATGACCCGGTCGTAGGCCATGCGGGTCGGGCCGATCACGCCGAGCACGCCCAGGACCTGCCCCTGCGACTGGTAGGGGGCGGTGACCACGGCACAACTGCCCAGCGGCGCGACGCCGCTTTCTTCGCCGATGAACACCCGTACGCCGGGCGCGCGCGTACAGCGCTCCAGCAAGGCCAGGATCTCGCGCTTGCGGGCGAAGGCATCGAACAGTTCCCGCAGCCGCTCCATGTCCGCGAGGTCCTGCACGCCCATCAGCCTCGTCTGGCCGCTGAGCAGCATGTCGTCGCTGCCGGGCTCCAGGGTCTGCTCGGAGATCTCGACCGCCGCCGACAGCACGCGCTCCATTTCGCTGCGGGTGTCGCGCAGTTCGCGCAAGAGGTTGGCCCGGATCTCAGCCAGCGGCCGGCCCGCGCAATGCGTGTTGAGATAGTTGGCGGTCTGCTCGAGTTCGGCCGGGCTGTAGCTGCGGCGCGTCGTGATGATGCGGTTCTGCACTTCGTTGTCCGGAAACACCAGCACGACCAGGACCTGGTTGCCGTCCAGCGGCACGAACTCGATCATCCGGAAGGCGAAGGCCGCGCGCTGCGGCACCGTCACGACGCCGACGAACTGGCTCATCGCCGACAGCAGTTCGCTGGCGCTCGAAAGCAGCGCCTGCGGCCCGGCGCCGGCCGGCATGTTGCTGCGCAGGCGCAGGATTTCCTTGTCGGGCAAGGGCTGCATCTGCAGCAACGAATCGACGAACACGCGATAACCCTGCGCGGTCGGAACGCGCCCCGCCGAAGTGTGCGGCGCAGCCACCAGCCCCACTTCCTCGAGGTCGGCCATGATGTTGCGGATCGTCGCCGGACTGACGTCGAGCCCGGATTGTCGCGCCAGGGTGCGACTGCCGACCGGTTCCCCATCGCGGATATGCTGGGCGATCAACGCGCGCAGGAGATTGCGCGCCCGGGGGTCGAGGTTCGGATTCATGCGCCTATAGATTAGGGCCGGCCGGCGGCGCCGCAAGCGGTCGGGGAGGATTTCGCAACCGCCGACCGATTTTTCCTGAACGAATCCGACCCGGTTTCAGGCAGAATTGCGCCTCATGCTCACGCACCTCACGATCAAGGACTTCGCCGTCGTCAGCGCGGTGGAACTGACGCTCGACAAGGGCCTCACCGTCGTTTCCGGCGAAACGGGTGCCGGCAAATCCCTGCTGGTGGATGCCCTGCTCTGGCTCACGGGCGCGCGCGCCGATGCCGGCGTCGTGCGGCACGGGGCCGAACGCGCCGAGCTCAGCGCCGAGTTCGCCCTGCACGATGCGCCCGATGCCGCCGCCTGGCTGGTCGAAAACGAACTCGACGAAGACGGCAGCTGCCAGCTGCGCCGCGTCATCCGCGCCGACGGCGGTTCGCGCGCCTGGATCAATGGCCGCCCGGTGACCCTGGCCCAACTTTCTGCCCTGGGTTCCCTGCTCGTCGAGATCCATGGCCAGCACGAACACCAGGCCCTGCTCGAACGGCCGCACCAGCTGGCCATCCTGGATGCCTTCGGCGGCCACGCGCCGTCCCTGGAAACCGTGCGCGCGCTCGCCGCGCAATGGTCGCGACTCGATCGCGAACTGCAGGCGCTGTCGCGCGCCGGCGATGTCGGCGACCGGATCGACTGGCTCGAGCACCAGCTGAAGGAATTCGAGCGCGAATCGCTCGATCCGGCCGGCATCGAGGAACTACTGCAAGGGCACCGGCGACAGGCGCACGCCTCCGGCCTGCTGGCAGCTTACGATGCAGCGCTTGCGCGCCTCGCCGGCGACGAGGGCTCGTCGCTGGCGCGCGGCCTGCACCAGGCGGCCAACGAACTCGGTCGCCATCTCGACGCGGAACCGCGCCTGGGCGAGGCGCTTTCCCTGCTGGAATCGGCCGGCATCCAGATCGACGAAGTCGTGCACGCCATCGAGCGCCTGCGCGATGAAGTCGACATGGATCCGCAGAAACTGCAGATGCTCGAGCAACGCCTCGCGCGCTTGCACGACCTGTCGCGCAAGCATCGTGTCGCCTTGCCCGAACTCGATTCGCGCCGCCGTTCGCTGGCCGACGAACTCGAACAACTGCGCGGCGCCGACGAGCGCGGCGCGGCGCTGCGCGAACAGCGCGATGCGATCGCCCTGCAGTGGCGCAAGGAAGCCGATGTCCTGACGTCCGCGCGCCGGGCCACGGCCGAACGCCTCGCCGGCGCTGTCACGGCCCTGATGGCCGAGCTGGGCATGCCCGGCGGACGTTTTGCCGTGGAACTGGTGCCGGCCGACGCGACTACGCCGCAGGCGCACGGCAGCGAGCGCTGCGAATTCCAGGTCTCGGCCAATGCCGGGCAGCCGCCGCGCCCCCTGCGCAAGGTCGCTTCCGGCGGCGAGCTGGCGCGCATCTCGCTGGCGATCGAGGTGGCGGCGCTGGGCATGGACAGCGTGCCGACCATGGTCTTCGACGAGGTGGACAGCGGCATCGGCGGTGCCGTGGCCGAGACCGTGGGCCGGAAGCTGCGCACCCTGGGCGGAAACCGCCAGGTGCTGTGCGTGACCCACCTGCCCCAGGTCGCGGCGCAGGGCCACCGGCATCTGCGCGTCAGCAAGTCGGTACAGGGCGAGAGCACGCATAGCGCGGTACAGGCGCTGGACGACGAAGGACGGATCGAGGAACTGGCCCGCATGCTGGGCGGGCGCGAGATCGGCAAGGCTTCCCGCGCCAACGCCAGGCAGATGCTGGCGCAGGCCGCCGGCTAGGGGCTTATTTCTTTTTCTTCGGACGCACGTACAGCACCAGGCTGTGCTCTTCGATCACGAAACCGTGCTTGTCGGCGATCTGCTTCTGCAGGGCTTCGATCTCGGGGCTGGTGAATTCGATCACGCGTCCCGATTCCATGTCGACCATGTGGTCGTGGTGCTGGCCGCGATCGAGTTCGTAAACGGCGTGCCCGCCTTCGAAGTTGTGCTTGAGGACCAGCCCGGCGGCCTCGAACTGGGTAAGCACGCGATAGACGGTGGCCAGGCCGATGTCGTCGCCGTTGTCCAGCAGGCGCCGGTAGATGTCCTCCGCCGTCAGATGCCGCTCGCCCGAGCTCTCCAGCAACTCCAGGATGCGGATGCGGGGGTGGGTGACCTTGAGGCCGACCTTGCGAAGGTCCTGGGATTCCATGAATTTCGCGCTCCCGTGCAACTTGTCCGGCCGACGGCGGTCGGAGCATGGTGTATTATCGCCCGGCTACCCACTCTTGACCATGCACCCAATGCGCAAGGTTCTTCCGCTGATTATCGCCGTGGCCCTGACCGCCGGCTGCAACGTGATCTACCGCCAGCCCGTGTACCAGGGTGTACTGATCGAACAGAAGAACGTCGAGCAGTTGAAAGAAGGCATGACGCGCCAGCAGGTGCTGTCCCTGCTCGGATCGCCCTCCGTCGCCGATCCCTTCCACCAGTCCCGTTGGGACTACGTGGCGACCGAGCGCTACAAGCGCAATCCCACCGAAGTGAAGATCATGTCGGTGTGGTTCGAGAACGACGCGCTGAGCAAATGGGAAGGCGAGTATTTCCCCGAGCACAACCAGGCGCTGAGGACCCAGGCCCGCAAGTTCGGCAACCTGCCCAAGCAGAAGGACAAGGACAAGCGCCGCTGATCCGGCGTTCGGCCCTTAGCGTCGCGGCCCGACCGCGGCCCTCGACCGGCGCGCCTGTTTCGGATCGGCCTGCAACGGGCGCAGGACTTCGACGCGATCGCCATCGCGCAGCACCTCCGTCAGCGCGACCGGACGGCTGAATACGGCCAGCAGATCGGCGTCCACGATGGCGCCCGGAACCGCGCGTTCGAGGCCTGCGGCCTGCACCGCCTGCTCGACCGTCGCACCCGTCGGCAGCTCGAGCGCCCAGGACCAGGCGCGGTCGGGCAAGGCATAGACGACCTCGACGCGGATCGTTCCCGAGGCGCACTCAATCGTCACTGCGATCGGCCTCGCGGCAGAAGTCATCGACCAGCCGATCCGCCAGCCCCTGGAAACCCAGGGCCAGCGCGGAGCCGACGAGTTTGCCGGCCACTTCGAAATCCAGGCTGAGGCTGACCTTGCAGGCGTCTTCGGCCAGGGTGTGGAAGACCCACTGGCCGGCCAGCTTCCGGAACGGCCCTTCTTCCAGGCTGAGTTCGATCCGGTTCGGTGGCGACAGCGCGTTGCGAGTGGTGAAAGCAGTACGCAGCCCGGCGATGCGCAATTCGAGCCTGGCCAGCATGTGCCGGTCCGACTGCTCGATCACTTGCGCACCCTCGCACCAGGAGAAACGACGCGGATACGCCGCCACGTCGTTCACCAGGCCGTACATCCGGGCGGCGGAATGCCTCACCAGCGCATGTCGATGGATGCTCGTCATTCGTCGCGTTCTACCCAGGATTCCCCTTCCCGGCCGCGCTTGGGCGACAATGGGCGCAAGGAAAGAACATGTCCAAGAAGAAAGAAGACAAGAATAGCGCAGCCGCCGGCAAGACGATCGCCCTGAACAAGAGCGCGCGGCACGAGTACCACCTCGAGTCCCGTTACGAAGCCGGCATCGCCCTGCAGGGCTGGGAACTCAAGGCCATCCGCGCCGGCCGCATGAACATGGGCGACGCCTACGCGCTGGTGAAGGACGGCGAGATCTTCCTGTTCGGCGCCCAGATCACGCCCTTGATCCAGGCTTCGAGCCATGTGATCGCCGACGACCGGCGCACGCGCAAGCTGCTCATGCACCGGCACGAGATCGACAAGCTGGTCGGCAAGGTCGAACGCGACGGTTACGCGCTCATCCCGACGGCCTGCTACTGGAGCCGCAACAAGGTCAAGCTCGAACTGGCGCTGGCCAAGGGCAAGCAGGCGCACGACAAGCGCCAGGCCAGCAAGGACCGCGACTGGCAACGCGAACAGCAACGCGTGATGCGCCGGCACAACAAGGATGCGTAGCTGAAGCTGCGTTCGCAGCTTCGCTCGCACGATTCGCCCAGCGAATCGCAGGCCCCGACTCACCGCCTCCGATCCCCGCACCTTCGGCGCGCCCCTTGCCAAGGGGGCGTAGCTGAAGCTGCATTCGCAGCTTCGCTCCCACGAGTCGCTGCGCGACCCGTGGGCCCTGACTCACCGCTTCCGATCCCCGTGCCTTCGACACGCCCCCTAACCGAGAGAGCTCTCCTTCGGATCGTTGGCGGATATTCACCTGCGCCCTTGTGGGGCTCTGCTCCCACCCCCATACTTGCACCGTCGGTTGCTTCACGATTTCCGTTACCGGGGGTGTCCTGGCTTCGACGGGGGTTGCAAAGTCGACTGGCGCATGCCGAGGGGGCAGCTTTCCTCGTTAATCCAGCGGCAAAAACTCAGACGCCAACGACGACGTCTACGCTCTCGCCGCTTAAGGCGTAAGCCCCGAACCCACTTGTGCCTGTGCTCGTGGATGTAGGGTCATTATCACGGGATGGTTTCCGGCGGCGACCCGTCAACCGGAGACGAGATAAAGCGGGTATGTCCGACGGTGTGCTTCGCACGTTGTGTTGCCGGCGGCCGAGAACGAACAACGGGCTAAGCATGTAGTGCCGGAGATGGCGCGCTTTCGGACGGGGGTTCAACTCCCCCCACCTCCACCAATGAAGGGTCCCACCGGGCCCCAAGAAGTGCCAAAACCCCTGAGAAATCGGGGGTTTTTGCTTTCTTGCTGTCTCA
>CAYWHO010000128.1:0-6614 GCA_964458195.1 uncultured Arenimonas sp. | reverse complement strand
GGCATCCCCGGCATCGGCCGCTATTTCGTCCAGGGCGCGCTCAACCGCGACTACACCCTGGTGCTCGGCATCGTGCTGGTGATCGGCGCAGCGATCGCGCTGATCAATGCGTTGGTGGACGCGCTGCGCGCCTGGATGGATCCGCGCCTGCGCGACGCGCAGGAATGATCGCGGCTCACGCCGCTCCTACAGCTGCAGCCAGCCGGCGACGACACCGCGCGCCTGGTCCACGCCGATTTTCGAATCGCCGGAGAACAGCTGCACGCTGACGCTGTCGCCGAAATCGGCCAGCAACTGCTTGCGCACCGCCGCCAGCGTTTTCGATTGTTCGCCGCGCCCGAGCTTGTCGGACTTGGTCAACAGGCAATGCGCCGGCAATTGGCGCGAGATGGCATAGGCCAGCATCTGCCGGTCGTAGTCGCGCAGCGGATGGCGCACGTCCATGACCACGACGAGGCCCGCCAGCGATTGCCGGGTTTCGAAATAGCGGTTGATGAATTGCTGCCAGTGCGCGCGCAGGTCTTCCGGCACTTTGGCGTAGCCATAACCGGGCAGGTCCACGAGATAGCGCTCGGGCTGGACCTCGAAATAGACCAGCTGTTGCGTGCGGCCCGGCGTCTTCGAGGTCTTGGCCAACCGGTTCTGGTGGCACAGGGCATTGAGCGCGGTGGACTTGCCGGCGTTGGAACGTCCGGCGAACGCGACCTCACGGGCGGTGTCCGGCGGCAGCTGGCGCGGCAGATGGGCGGCGAGCTTGTAGGTCGCCGCGGCAAGGGGATTGGCCATGCGCGCATGGTACGCGAGGCCGGTGCCGGGCGGTTTGACCATCCCCCGGCGCCACAGGGATAATTGCCGGCCGATTGTGGGCGCTTTGCGCCCGATCCCGTTCGATTCCGGAGTCTTCCATGAAGTATTCGCGCATCCTCGGTGTTGCCGCCGCCGCCCTGGTGACCACCGCGGTCGCCCAGCAGGCCGCCCAGGTTCCGCCGGCAGCCGAACCCGCCGCCGCTGCGCCGGCTGCCGAGGTGACGCCTGCGGCCGAGGCCGCGCCGGCCCCGGTGACGGCCTTGGCCGACAGCAAGCCCGCGACCTTCGGCGATGCCAAGGCCGGACAGACCAAGGCCGGCGCCTGCGCCGCCTGCCACGGCGTGGACGGCAATGCCGCCGACCCGCAGTACCCGAAGATCGCCGGCCAGCACGAGCGCTACATCTGGCGCCAGCTGAAGCTGTTCAAGGGCGGCGAACGCGTCAATCCGATCATGGCGCCCATGGCCGCCACCCTGACCGAGCAGGACATGCGCGACATCGGCGCCTACTTCGCCACGCAGCACGCGTTGGCCGGCGTCGCCGACGACAGCGCCATCGCCAGCGGCGCGAATCAGGGCAAGAAGTTCTACCAGGTCGGCGAAAAGATCTACCGCGCCGGCAAGCCCGAGGCGGGCGTCCCGGCCTGCCTGGCCTGCCACGGCCCGAGCGGCCGCGGCAATCCCGGCCCGGCCTACCCCTCCGTCGGCGGCCAGCACGCCAGCTACACCGCCGCGAAGCTGATGGCTTTCCGCAGCGGCGAAGCCTGGGGCAAGGACGGCAACGCCAACGTCATCATGAATACGGTCGCGCGGAACCTGAGCGACGAGGAGATCCAGAGCCTCGCCAGCTACATCCAGGGCCTGCACGATGCCTCCGCCACGTCGGTGGCGGCCAAATAAGTCGCGAGAACTTTCGCCGCCGGCGATAGTCCAGTTCATGCGAGCCGGCGGTTGCACGCCGGCTTTTCTTTTCAGGAGACTCGAATGCTGCGCCGTCTGCTTATCGTCCTCGCCCTGCTGATCCCCCTGGCCGCCTGCGACAAATCTTCCGCGCCGGAAGAAGGCGCGGCACCGGCCGCCGACACGACGGCATCCACGCCGGCCCCGGCCGAAACGCCGACCGACACGGCTGCGCCCGCCGAAGCCGCGGCACCCGCTGCGCCGGCACCGGTTCCCGCCCCCGGCAGCCCGGAAGCGCCGCGCCTGGGCACCGACTACGAAATCCTCGCCACGCCGCAGCCGACCATCGGCCAGGGCAAGATCGAAGTGGCGGAAGTCTTCAGCTACATGTGCATCCACTGCGCGCACTTCCAGCCGTCGGTGAACACCTGGAAGCAGCACATGCCCGCCGACGTGCGCTGGGAATACGTGCCGGCCGCTTTCGGCGGCCCCTGGGACGAGTTCGCCCGCGCCTACTACGCCGCCGAAATCCTCGGCGTGCAGGCGCGCACGCACGACGCCGCCTTCAAGGCCATCCATGTCGACCGCGTGATCAAGACCGGCAGCCAGGACGAGATCGCCGACCTGTACGCCAAGTGGGGCGTCGATCGCACGAAGTTCCTCGACACGATGAAGAGCTTCGGCGTGACCGCCAAGCTCAACCGCGGCAAGCAGTTCGCCCAGCGCACCGGCGTCACCGCCACGCCGACGATCATCATCAACGGCAAGTACCGCGTGAACGTGACCGAGGACCGCGGTTTCGCCGGCATGCTGTCCACGGTGGACTTCCTGCTCGCGCAGGAACGCGCGCAGGCCGCCGCGCCGGCGGCCGCACCCGCGCCCACGCCCTGATCCGGAGATCGCCATGATCCGTCGCCTCGCGCTGCACGCTTCCGCGATCCTCCTGATGCTGGCGCCGATCGTGGCGTTCGCCCACGAACCAACGGCCCCGTCGGCACCTGCCGGTCCGCCGCGCGTCGGCGTCGATTACATCGAGCTGCCCGAGCCGATGCCGCAGTTCGTGCCCGGCAAGATCGAAATCGCCGAGTTCTTCAGCTATGCATGCGGCCACTGCGCGCGCTTCCAGCCCCACGTCAACGAATGGCACAAGAAGCAGAAGCCCGGCTCGGACGTGCGCTGGGAATACCTGCCGGCGCCGGGCAACACGCTGTGGTCGAACTTCGCCAAGAGCTACCTCGCGGCGCAAACCCTTGGCGTCGCCGAAAAGACCCACGACGCGGTGTTCAAGGCGATCCACCAGGAGCGCTTCTTCACCACCGGGTCGATCGAGGAAATCGCCGACATGTACGCGCGTTTCGGCGTGGATCGGAAGAAGTTCCTCGCCGCCGTGCACGACCCGGCGATCGACGAGAAGCTCGACCGGATCGAGCAGTTCGCCCGCGCGCGCGGCCTCGGCGGCACGCCGACCCTGGTCGTCGCCGGCCGTTATGTGGTGCCGACCACCCACGATCGCGGCTTCGAAGGCCAGATCGCCACCGCCGATTTCCTGGTCGCGAAACTGCGCGCCGCCCAGCCCCAGTCGAAGGCCAAGCAGGGCAAGACCGGCAAGGCCGCGACGGCACGCTGAACGGAATGTCCGCACGTCCTTGCCGCCGGCGCGCGCCGGCGCGAGGATGAGCGCATGTCCACCCCGCTGCGACTGCTGAGCTGCAACATCCAGGCCGGATCCAGCACGCGCGCCTATCGCGAATACCTCACGCGCAGTTGGTCGCACGTATTGCCGAACGGCAAACGCGCCAATCTCGATGCGCTGGCCGATCTGTTCGCGCCTTTCGACGTCGTCGGCCTGCAGGAAAGCGATCCGGGCAGCCTCCGGTCCGGCTTCGACAACCAGAGTTCGCTGCTGGCCGAGCGCGCGCGTTTCCCTTTCTTCAGCCACCAGTCCAATCGCCGCGTCGCCCGCATCGCCGGCAGCGGCAATGCCGTGCTCAGCCGGCTGGAACCGAACGAGCTGCTCGACTACGCCCTGCCCGGTCGCGTGGCCGGCCGCGGCGTGCTGCTGTCGCGCTTCGGCGAGGGCGCGGAGGCTTGGACGCTGGCGGTGACGCATCTTTCGCTGGGCGCGCGTTCGCGCCATCTGCAGATCGGCTTTCTCGCCGAGTTGCTCGCCGGGGAAAAACGCCTCGTGCTGATGGGCGATTTCAATTGCGACGCCGACGCCGCGGAAATGCAGGCGCTGTACCGGCATACGCATCTGCAGCCGCCGGGCTGCGCCATGCCGAGTTTCCCGAGCTGGGCGCCGGACCGCGCCCTCGACCATATCCTCTGCGCCGGCTTCCAGTGCAGCGAGTATCGCGCCTTGCCCGCCGCCGGTTCCGACCACTTGGCCGTCGCGGTGACGCTGCTGTAGCGAAGACCGCCGCCGCGCCGGCCTGCTACCCTAGGGCGCATGTATCTCGGGCATTACGGCCTGCACGAGCCGCCATTCGCCATCACCCCCGATCCGCGTTTCGTCTACTTCAGCGAACGCCACCGGGATGCGCTCGCGCACCTGTTCTACGGCGTCGGCCAGGGCGGCAGCGGCGGATTCGTGCAGCTCACCGGCGAGGTCGGCACGGGCAAGACGACGCTATGCCGGCTGCTGCTCGAACAACTGCCCGAGACCGTGCGCGTCGCCCTGGTGCTGAACCCGAAGCAGACGCCGCTGGAATTGCTCGAGACCATCTGCGACGAACTGCATATCACGCTGCCGGGCAAGCGCCGCAGCCTGAAGATGCAGGTGGATGCGTTGAACGAATACCTGCTCGATGCCTACGCGCAGGGCCTGCGCGTGGTGCTGATCATCGACGAGGCGCAGGAACTGTCGCGCGATGCGCTCGAGCAGGTGCGCCTGCTGACCAATCTCGAGACGCCGACGCAGAAGCTGCTGCAGATCATCCTGATCGGCCAGCCGGAACTGCGCGCGATGCTGTCGCGCCCGGCCTTGCGCCAGCTCGCGCAACGCATCACCGCGCGCTACCACCTGACGCCGCTGGACGCGGCCGAGAGCGAGGGCTATCTGCGCCTGCGCGTGGCGGTGGCCGGCGCCAGCCGTTTTCCTTTCGACGATTCGGCGGTGAAGAAGCTGCATGCCCTGTCCGGCGGCATTCCGCGCCTGCTCAACACGCTCGGCGAACGCTGCCTGCTCGCCGGCTACGTGCAGGGTCGCGAAATCATCGATGCGGCCATGGTCGAACTCGCCTCGCGCGAAGTATTGCCGCCGCAGGAAGCGCGGCCGCGTTGGCGGATGCTGGCCTGGAGCCTCGGCCTCGGCACCGCCGCCGCACTGCTGTTGTGGTGGGGCCTGGCCTCGCAAGGACTGAGCTGATGTCGCTGATCCTCGACGCGCTGCGCAAATCGGAAGCCGAACGCAAACGCGGCCAGGCACCCAGCCTGTTCTCGCCGATGCCGCTGCCGCCCTCGCGTCGGCGTCGCGCGCCGGTGTGGCCGATGCTGGTCGGGGTTGCCGTGCTGATCGTGGTCGCGGTCGTCGCCATGCGCTATTGGCCCGACAACGCCGGGTCCGAATCCGTCGCCGAACCCGCCGTGCTCGCACCCGCTGCGCAGGAGCCCGCAACGGTGACGGCAGCTCCGCCGCCGACGCTCCCCGCGCCCGCGCCGGCACCGGCGAAGTCCGCGCCCCTGCCGCCGCCGAGCGCCGCCGCGGTCGCGCCCTCCACTCCTGCGCCAGCGCCCGTGGCGGTCGTACCCACTCCCCCACCGCCGCCAGCCGTACCGGTGGCGCCCGAGCCCGTCGCCGACTATTTGCCCGGCCTCGGCAGCCTGCCGCCGGACCAGCGCGCGAACCTGCCGCCGTTGAAGCTGAGCATGCATGTCTGGTCCGAACAGCCGGCGCGGCGCATCGCCATCATCGACGGCCAACGCGTCGGCGAAGGCTCGAGCCTGTCCGGTGCGATCGTGGCCGAGATCCGCCGCGATGGCGTGGCGCTCGACATCAACGGTCAACGCTATCTGCTGCCGCGGCCGTAACGCCTGGCGGGCGTAATGAGCCGTGAACGCCGCTGTGTTAGTTTCCGGCCATGGTTTTCGTCAACCTGCCCAGCCGCAAACGTCCTCGCCTGATCTGGGCGACGCCGCTGCTGGCCGCGCTCGCGGTCGCGAGTTTCCTGTGGCTGTTGTTCGCGCACGACGATCCCTCGCGCATGGCGGCATGGATGCGCTGGGGCACGCTGTCGGCGCCGCCGGCGGAATGGCGGCTGCTCTGGAACGACGGCCGCATCCTCACCCTGGTCACGGCGCTGTTCGTGCACTTCAACGCCTGGCATCTGCTGGTCAATGGTCTGTTCCTGCTGCTGTTCGGGCTCAGTGCGGAACGCGCGCTCGGCGGCGTGCGATTGCTGGTGGTCTTCCTCGTCGGCGGCGCGCTGGCGAATCTTGCCGCCGCCTTGTTGATGAGCGATCCGAGCAAGGTCATCGTCGGCGCCAGCGGCGGCATCTCGGCCCTGATCGGCGCCTACCTAGTGCTGTTCCCGAACGCGAAGCTCGGCATGATCCTGCCGCTCGGCCTGTGGCCGGTCTTCATCCGCGCACCGGCCGTCGCGTTGATCGGCGTCTGGGCGGTGTTGCAATTGCTGCTGACGTTCTCCGGTCCGCCGAGCTACGGACAGGTGGCGTGGTGGGCGCACCTGGCCGGCCTGCTGCTCGGCGCGATCCTCGCCCTGTTCTTCCGCGATGCGGTGCATCGGCGGCGTTGAACTGAAACCCTTCATCGGCGATGCGCACCGCCGGAAACCCGAAGCCTGTCGGCGAAGCGTGGGCGAAGTGCGCCGCCGGAAACCCGAGGCCTGACGCCGGGAAGACCGACGCAAGACCTTCGGCGACAGGACGTCGCCGATGAGCCTACAGGGA
>CAYWHO010000127.1:0-6683 GCA_964458195.1 uncultured Arenimonas sp. | reverse complement strand
AGGCAAGTGCGGTGATGGCCAGTGCGGCGAAGGCAAGTGCGGCGCCGACAAGGGCGCGGCCGAAGGCAAGTGCGGCGAAGGCAAGTGCGGCGAAGGCAAGTGCGGCGCCGACAAGGGCAAGGCCGAGGGCAAGTGCGGCGAAGGCAAGTGCGGCGCCGACAAGAAGAAGTGATCCTGCGATGACGTCCGCGCGCCGACTCGATGCGACGTCCGCCGGCCTCGGCCTGCGGCGGGCCCTGCTGGGCCCGCTGCAGGACGCGGCGCCGGGCGGCTTCGATTTCCTCGAATGCGCGCCGGACAACTGGATCGGCGTGGGCGGCCGCTACGGCGACGCCCTCGCCGAACTCAGCGGGCGCTACCCGCTGGTTTGCCACGGCCTGTCGCTGAACCTGGGCGGCGTCGCGGAATTCGACGACACCTACCTGCTGCGGCTGCGCCGCTTCCTCGATGCGCACCGCGTCCCGATCTTCTCCGAACACCTGAGCTATTGCGCCGACGACGGCCAGCTCTACGACCTGATGCCGATCCCCTTCACCGAAGAGGCCGTGCATCACGTCTCCGCCCGTATCCGCCATGTGCAGGATGCGCTGGGCCGCCGCATCGCCGTCGAGAACGTGTCCTACTACGCCGCGCCCTACCAAGCGATGGCGGAAATCGATTTCGTCAATGCCGTGCTGGCCGAGGCCGATTGCGACCTGCTGCTCGACGTCAACAATGTCTTCGTCAACGGCATCAACCACCGCTACGACCCTTACGAATTCCTGCAACGCCTGCCGGCCGAACGCGTGGCCTACCTGCACATCGCCGGCCACTACGACGAGGCCGACGACCTGAAGGTCGATACGCATGGCGCCGCCGTAAAAGCCGACGTCTGGAGCCTGCTGGCCGCCGCGGTGGGCCGCATCGGCCCGCGCCCGACCCTGCTCGAGCGCGACTTCAATTTTCCGCCGTTCGACGAACTGCTGGCCGAAGTCGCGACGATCCGGAGCGTGGTGGCGAAAGCCTCGCCGCGGGAGGCGCTGCATGCACGCGCCTGAGGCCCTGCGCGAACAGCAGTTCGGATTCGCGGCGCATTTGCGCGACCCGTCCCTGCACCCGGCGCCGCCGGCGATCGAGGAGCGTCGCCTCGTCGTTTATCGCGAACTGTTCTTCAACAGCCTCCGCGACCTGTTGTCGGGAAATTTCCCGGTGATCCGCCGGCTGTTCGGCGAGGACCGCTGGTCGTCGCTGGTGCGCGATTTCTATCGCGACCATCGCTGCCAGACGCCGCTGTTCCCGGAAATCGCCCGCGAGTTCATCCGCTACCTCGAGACCATCGAACTGCCGCCCGATGCGCCCTGGCTGCGCGAACTGGCGCACTACGAATGGGCGGAACTGGCGCTGGACATCGCCGAAGCCGATCCCGCCTCGATGGATTTCGATCCGGACGGCGACCTGCTCGAACAATCGCCGCAACCCTCGCCGCTGGCTTGGGCGCTCGCCTACGCCTGGCCGGTGCACCGTCTGAGCGAGGACTATCGTCCGATCGAAACGCCGGACGAACCGACCTTCCTGCTCGTACAGCGCGACGACACCGGTCGCGTTCGCTTCCACCAGATCACCGCCCTGGTATTCCGCCTGCTGCAGCGGCTGGATGAATCGCCGGAATCGAGCGGACGCGAGCAACTGCTGGCGCTCGCGCAGGAAGCCGGCGCGCCGGATCCGCAGGCCTTCCTCGCCGACGGCGGGGCGATGCTGCAACAACTGAAACAAGCGCGCGTTCTGCTCGGCACGCGCCGCTGAAACAACCCGAATACGCCGGGGCCGCGTCCTGCGGCACGGGCTCCCTTTGACCGAACGACACCTGAGGCAAGCGCATCATGAAAAGCAAGGAATATTGGCTCTCCGTCACCGAACGACTGGACGGCATCGGCGACTGGCTCGCCCCGCTCGGCCTGCGCCTGCTGCTGGCCTGGGAGTTCTGGGAATCGGGCATCGAAAAATACCGCGGCGAAAACTGGTTCGCCGACATCCAGAACAACTTCCCTTTCCCGTTCAACCTGGCGCCGCCGGATCTGAGCTGGGCGATGGCGACCTGGTTCGAACTCGGCGGCGCGATCGCCCTCTTGCTCGGCTTCGGCACCCGCTTCTTCGCCTTCACCCTGCTGGTGCTGACGATGGTCGCTACCGCCTCCGTGCATTGGCCGATGAGCTGGGAATCGCTGCGCGACCTGGCGATGGGCTACGTCATCACCGACCATGGATTCGGCAACTTCAAGCTGCCGCTGCTGTTCGCCGCCATGCTGCTGCCGCTGATCTTCCGCGGCGCCGGCCGCCTGAGCCTAGACAACCTGTTCGCGCATGCGTTCGATACGCGCGTACGCCACGGCTACGTCGATGCGCGCGCCTGGTCGCTGGGTTTGCTGATCCTCGGCGTTCCGCTGTCCCTGCTGATGCCGATGTTCGGCATCGCGCTGGTCGTCGCCGGCGTCGCACTCGGCTTGGCCTCGGCCTTCCTGTTCGCGTGAGCCGCAGGCGCACGGCGCATCGGGCCTGAGCCGGCGTCGAACTGATATCCTGCAGGCATGAACTTGCCTGCAGCATCGACGCCCCGGATGGCCGACCGTTTCCGCGGTTTCCTGCCCGTCGTGGTGGATGTCGAAACCGGCGGTTTCGATTGCACGCGGCATGCGCTGCTGGAAATCGCCGCGATGCCCATCCTGATGGACGAACACGGCAAGCTGGTGCCGGGCCCAATGGCCAGCAGCCACGTGATGCCGTTCGAAGGATCCGAGATCGATCCGAAGTCGCTGGAAGTCACCGGGATCGACGTGCACCACCCGTTCCGCGACGCCGTGCCCGAGCGCCAGGCCCTGGATCGCATCTTCATTCCGGTGCGTGCGGCGGTACGCGCTGCCGGTTGCCAGCGCGCGATCCTGGTCGGGCACAACGCGCATTTCGATCTCGGTTTCCTCAACGCGGCGGTCGCGCGGGTGGATCACAAGCGCAATCCTTTCCACCCCTTCAGCGTCTTCGACACCGTGACGCTCGGCGGCCTGGCCTACGGGCAGACCGTACTGAGCCGCGCGGTGCAAGCCGCGGGCATGGCCTGGAACGGCGACGAGGCGCATTCGGCGGTGTACGACGTCGAGCGCACCGCCGAATTGTTCTGCAAGGTCATGAACCGCTGGCAGGACGCGGTCCGGGCCTGATCCGTCGGCCGGTCGTGGCCGCTCCCCGGCCTCGTTGGCGTAATCTGATCTAGCCCGGACGCCCGCCGTCCCAAGGAGTTCGCCATGATCCTCGACAGCATCCTCGACACCATCGGCCGCACGCCGATCGTGCGCATCAATCGCCTCGCGCCGAAAGGCGTGGAGATGTTCGTCAAATGCGAGTTCTTCAATCCGATGTCGTCGGTGAAGGACCGGCTTGCGCTGGCCATCGTGCTCGACGCCGAGCGGAGCGGCACGCTCAAGCCCGGCCAGACGATCGTCGAAGCCACCTCGGGCAATACCGGCATCGCGTTGGCGATGGTCTGCGCGGCGCGCGGCTATCCCTTCGTCGCCTTCATGGCCGAGAGTTTCTCGATCGAACGCCGCAAGCTGATGCGCGCGCTCGGCGCCAAGGTGATCCTGACGCCGGCCGCCGAACGTGCCACCGGCATGATCAAGCGCGCCGAGGAGTTCGCCGCGAAACACGGCGCTTTCCTCGCGCGCCAGTTCGAGAACCCGGCCAATCCCGCCTTCCACCGCAGCACGACGGGGCCGGAGATCCTGCAGGATTTCGCCGGCCGCCGGCTCGACTGGTACGTCACCGGCTGGGGCACGGGCGGCACCCTGACCGGCGCCGGCCAGATGATCAAGGCCGCGCGTCCGGAAACGAAGATCGTCACGACCGAACCGGCGGGCGCTTCCATGCTCGCGGGCAAGGACTGGACACCGCACAAGATCCAGGGCTGGACGCCGAACCTGGTGCCGGCCGTGCTCGACCGCGGCGTCTACGACCACAACCTGCCCGTCACCGACGAACTTGCGCGCGACACCGCACGTGCGCTGGCGCAGCAGGAAGGCATCTTCTGCGGCATCTCGGCCGGCGGCACCTTCGCCTGCGCGCTGCAGGTGGCGCGCGAACTGGCCAAGCCGGGCGATGCGATCCTGGCGATGCTGCCCGATACCGGCGAACGTTATCTCTCGACCTTCTTGTTCGAAGGCATCAACGAAGGTTCGGACGACGAGTGGTTGGCGAGCCTGTGAGTTTGTGAGGGCTGAGCCACCCAACGTAGGAGCGATGGCAATCGCGACTGCGCGTCTGGTCGCGATTGCCATCGCTCCTACGCGCGTCGCATGACTCAAGGTTTCCTGGCGAACCGCCGCGACACCGCGTGCCAGATGCCATAGGCGCTGATCGCCATCCACGCCGTTTCGATGAACAGCACCGACCAGTTCATCTGGTCGGCGTACAGCACCGGAATCAGGATCCCGGCGGCACCGACCAGGTTGATCAGCGAATACATGACGCCGTCGCCGCTGAGCCGGCGCATCTGCTGGCCGGCATAGGCGCCCAGCACCATCAGCACGCCGACGAAGCCGACGAAATCGAACCACTGCAGATTCAGCATTGCCGCTCCCCGGAGATGCGGATCCCGGCGCGAACCGCGGACGGTTCGCGCAACCCGTTCAGATACTAGCCCAATCGCTGCCGCACGGCCTCGAACAGGGCCACGCCGGTGGCGACGGAAACGTTGAGGCTTTCCATCTCGCCCGGCATCGGAATGCGGATCAGCCCGTCGCAATGCTCGCGTGTCAGCCGACGCATGCCCTCGCCTTCGCCGCCGAGCACGAGCGCGACATTGCCGCGCAGGTCGATGCCATGGATGCCGGTCGTCGCCCCGCCATCGAGCCCGTAAACCCAGACGCCGGCTTCCTTGATCGCGCGCAGCGTGCGCGCCAGGTTGGTCACGCTGATGACCGGGATGCGATCGGCGGCGCCGGCGGAAGTCTTGCGCACCGTCGCATTGATCGGCGCGGCCTTGTCCTTCGGGATGATCACCGCCGTGACGGCCGCTGCGGCGGCACTGCGCAGGCAGGCGCCGAGATTGTGCGGGTCCTGCACGCCGTCGAGCACCAGCAGCAGGGCCTTGCCTTCGACCGCCTCGATCAAGCCCGGCAGCTCGCTTTCGGCCACCTGTTTTGCCGCCTCGTAGCGTGCGATCACGCCCTGGTGGCGCAAGCCGCCGGCAATGCCTTCCAGGGCCTGGGTGTTCACCCGGCGCACCGACACGTCGCGGCGTCGCGCGGTTTCCTCGATCTCGGTCAGGCGCGGATTCTTGCCGCCGGCCTCGATCAGCACCTCGCGCACATGTTCGACATCGTGTTCCAGCGCCGACGCGACGGCATTGATGCCGGCGATCCATTGCCCCTGCTTGCTCATCGTCCCCACTCCATCGAAACGTTGCCATCCCCGGTCTTGCTTGCGCCCGGACTCATTCCGCCCAAGCCTTCTTCTTTTTCGGCGCTTCCGGCTCCACCAGCCTGAAGTCGATGCGCTTGTCCTCGACGCTGGCCTTCAGCACCAGCACGCGCACCGGATCGCCGAGTCGCCAGGCGCGACCCTTGCGCTCGCCGCGCAGCGATTTGCGCAGCGGGTCGAAGTGGTAATAATCGTGCGGCAACTGCGTCACGTGCACCAGGCCGTTGACCTTGGACTCGTTCAATTCGACGAACAGGCCGAACGAAGTCACGCCGCTGATCACGCCGTCGAATTCGCTGCCGACATGCTGTTCCATCCAGGCGCTGCGGTAACGCTCGTCCACTTCGCGCTCGGCCTCGTCGGCGCGGCGCTCCTTTTCCGAGCATTGCAGGCAGAGCCCGGCCATTTCCTCGCCCGAATAGGCGAAGCCGTCGGCGTTGTCGCGCGACAACATGTACTTTATCGAGCGATGCAGCAGCAGATCGGGGTAGCGACGGATCGGCGAAGTAAAATGGCCGTAAGCCTCCAGCGCCAGGCCGAAGTGCCCCTTGTTGTCGGTCGAGTACACGGCCAGGCTCTGCGAACGCAGCAGCACCGTCTCCAGCAGGGCCGCATCGGGCCGTTGCCGGACCTTCTTCAGCAAGGTGGTGAAATCCTTCGGCGTGACCGCCGCATAGGCCGGCAGGCGCAGGCCGAACTCGGCCAGGTATTCGAGCAGGTCGGCGTACTTGGATTCCGGCGGGCGGTCGTGCACGCGGAACGGCGCCGGGATCTTCTTCCTGAGCACGAACTTCGCCGCCTCGACGTTCGCGGCGATCATGCATTCCTCGATCAGCTTGTGCGCGTCGTTGCGCTCGAGCATGCCGGCCTGGATCACCTCGCCCTTGGAATCGAGCACGAAGCGCGTCTCGCCGGATTCGAATTCGATCGCGCCGCGCCTGCTGCGCGCCTTGGCCAGCACCTGGTAGAGCTGGTGCAGGCGCTCGACCTGCGGCAACACCGCACCGATCTGCGTACGCGCTTCCTCGTCCTTCTCGCCCACCGCCTTCCAGACCTGGGTATAGGTCAGGCGCGCATGCGAGCGCATCACCGCCTCGTAGAACGTCGAGCGGATCACCTCGCCTTCGAAATCGACGTGCATGTCGCAGACGAAACAAAGGCGATCGACCTTCGGGTTCAGCGAGCAGATGCCGTTCGACAGGGTCTCGGGCAGCATCGGCACGACGAAGCCGGGG
>CAYWHO010000126.1:0-6731 GCA_964458195.1 uncultured Arenimonas sp. | reverse complement strand
CGGCATGATGAAGGTGCGGCCGACGTAGCGGTTCTTGACGAAGCCCTCGCGGTACTTCACGCCGAGCACGTTCGCCAGCTCAAGCGCGGCGTCGCGCGAAGAGTCCGGGATCGGGATCACCGTGTCGATGTCGTGGTCGGGCCGCAGGCGCAGGATCTTCTCGCCGAGCTTGACGCCCATGCGCATGCGCGCCTTGTGCACGTTGATCTCGTCCATCATCGAATCGGGACGGGCGAAGTACACGAATTCGAAAATGCAGGGCGTATGCGGCGCCGACGGCGCATTGATCTCGCTGTAAAGCTCGCCGCGCCCGGTGATGACCACGGTTTCGCCCGGCGCCACATCGCGCACGCGATGGAAACCGAGGATGTCCAGCGCCACCGATTCGGAAGCGACGGCGTATTCGTCGCCGGCCGGCGTTTCGCGCTTGCCCAGCACCAGCGGACGGATCCCGTTCGGATCGCGGAACGCGACCAGGCCGAGACCGAGCACCGCGCTGACGATGGCGTAACCGCCCTTGCAACGCCGATGCACGCCGGCGACGGCGGCGATGGCCGACTTCGGGCTCAGCACGCCCTGCTCCTGCAACTCGTGCGCGAACACGTTCAACAGCACTTCCGAATCGGATTCGGTGTTGACGTTGCGCCGATCCTGTTCGAACACCTCGCGACGCAACGCGTCGGTATTGATCAGGTTGCCGTTGTGCGCCAGCGCGATGCCGAAAGGCGAATTGACGTAGAACGGTTGCGCTTCGTCCGAACCTTCCGAACCGGCGGTCGGATAACGGCAATGGCCGATGCCGACGCGACCGGTCAGCAGTTCCATCTGCTGCGGCGAGTCGAACACGTCCTTCACCAATCCGTTGCCCTTGTGCAGGCGGATGCGATTGCCGTCCACCGTGGCGATGCCGGCGGCGTCCTGCCCGCGGTGCTGCAGGACGGTGAGTCCGTCGTACAGCGCGGCGGCGACATCCGAGGTGCCGACGATTCCGATGATGCCGCACATGAGCGTGTTCTCCGGGTACTGCATGATCCCGGCGCGACGCGCCGGAATTGGAACTACGGGTGGGAAACGATGTTCCCGCTGATGCCGAGCTTCTGGCTCAACTCGTCGCGCAACGACGTCGCCGCACTGCGGTCGGCCACCGGGCCGACGCGAACGCGATAACGCGCGCCACCGTCGGTGTCTATGCGCTGGACGAAAGAAGGGAATCCGGCGGCACGGGCGCGATCGCGCAGGCTGTTCGCCGCCGCCTCTTCCGCCGGCGCCGCAAGCTGCACGGCGAAACCGCTCGAAACCGTCGCCGGCGGCGCGCCGGTCGGTTTGGCGGCCGCCGTCACGGCGGTGGGCTTCGGTGCCGCGGCCGCGGGCTTGGTGGCGGGCGCCGCAGCCACGGGCGCCGCATCGAGCGTCACCACCTTGCCCGTGCCCCCCGCAATACTGTCGGCGCGCAGGCGCGCCGCTTCGGCCGTCGTGCGATCGGCATAAGGACCGACGCGCACGCGCATCATCGTCTGGCCGTTGGTCTGCACCTTGTCGGCAACCACCGGAAGTTTCGCCGCACGCAGTTTCGCAACCAGGGCATTGGCGTTGGCGACATTGCCGAAGCTGCCGATATTGACGACATAGTTGCCGGCGGCGACCGCGGCCGCGGGCAGCGCCTCCACCGGCGGCTTCGCCGCGGGCGCGGGCGTCGCTGCCGGCGGGACCGGGGTCGGGGTGGACGGCGTGCCGGCTTCGCTCATGCCTGGCGCCAACGGCTTGGCGACGCTGGCGTCTGCCGGAGCCGGCGCAGTCGCCGGCGCGGCCGACTCGCCCGCCGGTACGGCCGATTCGGCGACCGGTTCGGATATTTGCGGCGCGGCAGCAGGTTTTTCGCCCGGCATGCCGAGCACACCGCCCGGCGGCGTCTGCGCATCCGGCGTCGCCAGCGGCAGTTCCCGCGTTTCGAATTTCTGGTCCGGCGCCTTCGGCATGTCCAGCGGCACGTCGGATGCGTCGGGATCCTTCACGTCCGGTCGCGCCAGCAGGCCCGGAAGAATGGCCATCGCCACCAGGGCGAGCACCGCGGCGCCGATCAGTCGCTGCTTGAGCGTGGAATCCATGCGAAACCCCGGCCGGAAGACGGGGCGAATTATAGCCCGTCGGCGTGGCTTGCTAGCGCCTTGATGGCGTCCGCGACGGTATGGAAGGAACCGAATATCAGCACGCGTTCATCCGGACCCGCGGCGGCGCGGGCAGCCGCCACGGCCAACGCCACCGTTTCGTGCGCCTGCACCCGTTCGGCGGGCACGCCCGCCAGGCGTTGCGCGACCTGTTCGCCCGAGAGCCCGCGAGGCCCGGCATCGTGGATACCGCCAACGTGCCAAAAGCGGATCAGCGGCGCCAAAGTACGCGACAGCTCGGCGATGTCCTTGTCGGCCAGGGCGCTGAACACCGCGAGGGTCGTTTTCGGATGCGCGCGCAGCCAGGCCTCGATCTGTCGCATGGCCTGCGGGTTGTGGCCGACATCGAGCACGATCTCCGGCGATTCCGCCACGCGTTGCAAGCGCCCGGCGACGCGCGCGCACGCCACGCCTTCGGCGAACGCGGTTTCGGGCAACTCGATCGGCAGCGCGCGCAGGGCAGCGATCGCCGCGGCGGCGTTGTCCAGTTGTGCCGGGGCAGCCAGCGCCGGCATCGGCAATTCCAGTTCGAACCCGGGCTCGCGCCAACGCCAGCCCTCCTCAAGCACGTCGATCAGATAGTCCGAATGCCCGCGAATCGCCGGCGCGCCGATCTCGTAGGCGCGCCGCAAGACCGACGATGGCGGGTCCTTTTCGCCGAGCACGCAAGGCTTCCCGGCGCGCAGGATGCCGGCCTTGTCGGCGCCGATGGTTTCGCGATCCGGCCCGAGATACTCCTGATGGTCGAGATCGACCGTCGTGATGACGGCGACATCGGCATCGACGATGTTCACTGCATCGAGCCGGCCGCCGAGGCCGACCTCGAGGATGGCGATATCGGGCTGGGCCGCTTCCAGTATCAGCAATGCCGCGAGGGTGCCGAATTCGAAATACGTCAGCGGCACCGGTTCTTCGCCGGCCCGCAGACGCGCGGCTTCGATGCGCTCGAAGGCCGCGACGATGGTTTCGTCCGATGCATCGGCCCCGTCCATGCGAATACGTTCGTTGTAGCGCAGCAGGTGCGGTGAGGTGAACGCGCCGACGCGCAAGCCTGCCGCGCGCGCAATGGCTTCGATGAAGGCGACGGTGGAGCCCTTGCCGTTCGTGCCGCCGACGATGATGACCTGCTCGCCTGGACGGCCGATGTTCAAGCGGTTCGCGACTTCGCGCACGCGGTCCAGGCCCATCGCGATGGACTGCGGATGCGTGCGCAATTGGTAGTCGAGCCATTCGGCAAGGGTGCGTTTCATGGGGGCATTCTAGAGTGTGCGGCACCATGCGTGATGGGCCGGAGACGAAGGCGACGCGCCAGTTCCGTCCAGACACGCCGTGAATACATCCCTTTAGGCTCTTCGACGACGTCCATGTCGTCGAAGGTCTGGCCGGCATCTGTCGCGCTCGCCTTCCTCACGGCTCACTCGCTTCTCGCCCCCCGCGCCGATTCCGTTCACAGCGCCCGATGCACCGCTTCACCGAAGAACGGCGTGTGATGCGCGCAATCGTTGAGGCGCACCACTTCCAGTTCTTCCACCGACGGCCCTTCCAGCAGGTTGATCGTCGTCGGTGCCTGCCGGAACGACCACAGGCGCGCCATCGGCAAGCCGAGAATTCGGCAAAGCAACACGCGATTGACCGCATCGTGCGCGACCACCAGCAGCAGATCGTCGTCACCCAGACCTTCGGTCGCGCGGGCGAAGGCCGGCCAGGCGCGATCGGCGACCATGCGCAGCGACTCCCCGCCCTCGCCCGGCATCACGACCGAAGCCGGATCGTCGCGCCAGGCCTTCAAGCGCGCCGGATCGCGTTCGCGGATTTCGCTGGCGAGCAGCCCTTCCCAGTCGCCGTGGCCGATTTCCTGCAGATCAGCATCGAGCGACAGCAGTCCGATGCGGTCCTCGCCCAATGCGAGTTCGGCCGTGCGGCGCGCCCGCAGCAAGGGCGATGCGACGGCACGGGCGATGGCGACATCGCGCAACTTCGCTCCCAACGCGGTCGCCTGCGCTTCGCCGACCGCAGACAACGGAATATCGCACTGCCCCTGGTAGCGGCCTTCGGCGTTCCACGGCGTTTCGCCGTGTCTTGCGAGAAGAATGCGCATGGCTCAGACCTGCTGCAGGGAGAGTACGCCGGGAATCGCGCGCAGTGCGTTCAACTGCGACTCGTCCATCGGCCGGTCCACCGTGATGGCCGCGCGCGCCTGGCCGTCGCCGGCCGCGCCGAGTGCGAAGTTCACGATGTTCACGCCAGCGGCGCCGAGTTGGCTGCCCACCGTACCGATCATGCCGGGGCGATCCTCGTTGCGCATCAGCAGCACCGGCGCAAGCGGATCGAATTCGATCTCGACGCCGTCGAGGCGCACCACACGCGGGCCGCGATGCAAGGTCGCTTCGATTTCGCGTGTGCGTTCGCGGCCATCCTCGCCGGCGCCAGCGACCTGGATGCGCAAAAGGCGGTCGAAACCGTCGCCATCGCCGCCCAGCGTTTCGGAAACTTCCAAGCCGCGCGCCGCGGCTTCATGCAAGGCATTCACCGGCGTGACGCGACCGGAAGCCGAACCGAGCAAGGCCGCGACCAACAGACGCGTCAGCGGCCGCGTATCCAATGCTTCGGTGCGGCCGGCATAGGTGATATGCAGCTTCGTCGGCGCCGGCACCAGGCGCGCCGAGAGTTTTCCCAGTGCCGTCATCAACGGCATCCACGGCCCGACTTCGCGCGCGGCTTCGGCCGTCAGTGGCGGCAGGTTGACGCAGCCGGCGACGGCACCGGTTTTCAGGAAATCGATGATCTGCCGCGCGAGTATCGTGCTCACCGCCTGCTGCGCCTCGCTGGTGCTGGCGCCGAGATGCGGGGTCAGGATCAGGCGCGGATGCTGGCGCAGCGGCGAATCCTTCGGCAGCGGCTCGGTCGCGAACGTATCGAGCGCCGCGCCGGCGAGATGGCCTTCGTCGAGCAATCGGATCAGCGCCGCTTCGTCAACCAGGCCGCCGCGCGCGGCATTGATCACATACGCGCCCTTCTTCATCGTGCGCAGGCGCTCCTCCGACAACAGGTTCGTCGTGTCCTTGGTGCGCGGGATGTGCAAAGTGACGATGTCGGCCCAGGCCAGCAGTTCGTCGAGCGTCTTCAGCGCGACGCTGCCCTTGGCGGCGGCGTTGGGCGGCAGGAACGGGTCGTAGGCGGCGACGTCCATGCCGATGCCGGCAGCCTTGCGTGCGACGGTGGCGCCGATGCGACCGAGACCGATCACGCCGAGGCGCTTGCCTTCCAGTTCGAAACCGGTGAGCCCGGTCTTCGGCCATTCGCCGGCCTTCATGCCGGCATCGGCTTTCGGGATATGCCGCGCCAGCGCGAACAGCAACGAAATCGCGTGTTCCGCGGCAGCCAATGTGTTGCCGTCGGGCGCGTTCATCACCGCGATACCGCGCGCCGTCGCCGCTTCCACATCGATCGTATCGACGCCGGCGCCGGCACGGCCGATCACTTTCAGGTTCGTGGCACCCGCCAGGGCTTCGGCGCTGACCTGCGTGGCCGAACGCACGAGCACGGCATCCACGTTCGCCAGCTTCGCGGCGAGCGCGGCGGGGTCCTTGATGGGGTCGGCGGTTTCGACGCTGTAACCGGCGTCGCGGAACAAATTCAGGCCGTCGGCATGGATGCCGTCGAGAGCGAGAACGCGCATGGAATACTCCAGGTGAGGGATGGGGGAAGTCGATGGCGCGCCGGAGAAAACACGGACGCGGGGACCCCATGCACGAGGAGAACGGCCTGATCAGGCCTTGGAATATCGGCAACCGGAACGGAAACAGCTGTCGCGGCGGCCAGGAGACGGGGCGTCATGCGCATGGGAGTCCTGAACCAACGGGTGGAAACTTAGCACAACAGATCCGCCCGCCGGTAGTTGGCCAGGAGATCCCAGCGCTCCTGCCGATCCGCCGGGCTCGAACCGGTGCGGATCGCCGGCCCAGGTCCGCGACCACCCGCGCCGGCAAAAAGGGCACAGAATGTCGGCAGCCCTCCTCTCAAAGCAGGGAGTGATCGACCGATGTTCGGCATGATCGGCCACTACGAAATCGTCCGGGAAGGCGATGTCATCCGCGTCTGGTCCGCGTCCGAATTCAATTTCGAGGCGGCGCAGCGTTACGCGCGCGACATGAACGACATGATCGGACAGATGCCGCCCATCTTCGGCGTGCTCGTCTCGTTCGACTCACCGCCGATCATCGGCCCCGAGGTCGAAGAGACGATGCGCCGCTCCGCGTTCGAACGTGCCGAGCGAGGCATGGCGGCGGTCGCTTTCGTAACGACCGGTCTGGAAGCAATCAGCGTCGCGACCGCCCAATGGCAACGCATCTACGACGGTTCCGGCGTCGCTATGTATTTCTTTCGCGAGATTGAGCCCGCGCGGACCTGGCTGCAGGAACAGATCGATCGTCAGCGAGCCGCCGGCTGACCGCGCCAGGGCATCGCAGGACAGGCGTCGCGCGATGGACTAACCCGCCGGGCACTCCCCATTCACGTACTGCGACACTTTCGGATCGCTGCAGGCCGAGCAGGCGTTGCCGAAGG
>CAYWHO010000125.1:0-6740 GCA_964458195.1 uncultured Arenimonas sp. | reverse complement strand
CAGCCGCCCTGTCTTCCTCGGACAGACCCAGGCCGCGTGCGGCCCGCCCTTGGTCGAGGCCCACACGGATGCGGCCGAGCACTTCCTTCTTCACGATAGCGTCTTTATCGCCGGACTTGGCTAACTTTTCGACGCGGTTATAAGCTTTTTCGACAGAGTCCAGGTCCGCCAAGGCCAGCTCCATATCGATCGTTTCGATATCGGCGATCGGGTCGATCCTGCCGGCGACATGGATGATGTCGGTATTGTCGAAGCAGCGCACGACATGGGCGATGGCGTCCACCTCGCGGATGTGGGCCAGGAACTTGTTCCCCAGCCCCTCGCCCTTGGAAGCGCCCGCCACCAGGCCGGCGATGTCAACGAACTCCACCGACGTCGGGATGGTCTTCTGCGGCTTCACGATGTCGGCCAACTGGGCCAGCCGTTCGTCCGGCACCGGCACCACGCCGGTATTGGGCTCGATCGTGCAGAAAGGGAAATTCGCCGCGGCGATACCCGCCTTGGTCAGCGCATTGAATAGCGTGGACTTGCCGACGTTCGGCAGGCCGACGATGCCGCATTTGATGCCCATGGATGATCCTGGTGGCGATAAGCAGTCAGCGGTGCGCGGACCGGCAAGGTCCGCCGCGCACCGCTCACGGCTCAGGGCCTGGGGGTATGCAGCCGCTTCATCGCCTCACTGAAATCGCCGCGAACCGCCAGCGGCATGACGCCGAGCGCATCGTCTATCGCGCGCAGGATCGCCGCCTCGTCGTCCCGCCCTGGGCGCCCGAGAACCCATGGGGTCACCTTGTCCTTGTGGCCGGGATGACCGATGCCGATACGCAGGCGATGGAACTTGCCGTGACCGAGATGGGCGATGCTGTCGCGCAATCCGTTCTGGCCGCCGTGGCCGCCATCGAACTTCAGTCGCGCCGCTCCCGCCGGCAGATCCAGTTCGTCGTGCGCGAGCAGGCATTGATCCGGCTCGATCTTCCAGTAGCGCAGGGCCGCCGCCACCGAGCGCCCGCTGGCGTTCATGTAAGTGGCCGGCTTCAGCAACCACACCGATTGGCCGTCGATCTGCACCTTGGCGGTTTCGCCATGCAGTTTCGACTCCAGGCCGAAGCGCGCGCCCGCCTTTTCCGCGAGCGCGTCAATAAACCAGAACCCGGCATTGTGCCGGGTTCGGGCGTGTTCGGAACCGGGATTGCCCAGCCCGACGATGAGGCGAAGACCTGCCATCGAAGAACGCAACGGCGGCGCCCGCAAGCGCCGCCGAAACGATTACTTCTTCTTGTCGGACTTGGCCGGCGCAGCGGCCGGCGCCGCAGCGGCCTTGGCCGCCTTGGTGGACGGAACCTCGGCCGCGGCTTCCGGCGCTGCAGTCTCTTCCACCTCTTCCTTGGCGTGCTTGGCGATGACGAGCGCGAGATCGTGCTCCTTGCCGAGCTTGAGCGCCGGCAAGGTGACGCCGGCCGGCAGCTTGAGTTCGGACAGGTGGACGATGCCGCCGACGTCGAGCGACGACAGGTCGAGCTCGATGAACTCCGGCAGGTCCTTCGGCAAGCACTGCACTTCGACTTCGTTGAGCTCGTGCGTGATGATCACGCCGCTGGTCTTGCCCGCCGGCGACTTTTCCTGGTTCAGGAAGTGCAGCGGGACGTTGAAGCGGATCGCTTCGTTCTCGTCCACGCGCTGGAAGTCCAGGTGCATGATCTGCTGCTTGAACGGGTGGCGCTGCATGTCGCGCAGGAGAACCTTCTGCACGCTGCCGTCGATGGCGAGATCGAGGATGGACGAGTAGAACCATTCGTTCTGGCTGGCGAGCCAGAGGTGGTTGTGCTCGAGCTGGACGGCCTGCGGCTGCTGCTTGGCGCCGTAGACGATGGCCGGCACGTGACCGCTGGTACGCAGGCGGCGGCTCGCACCTTTGCCTTCGACCTTGCGGCTGGACGCCGTGATGTTGTGGATTGCCATGATGTTGAACCTTCTTCAGTGATGAACCGCCTCGCGGCGGCGTTGCCACTCACCCGCGACCAGGTGAGCGTTTTGGAGGCTGGCGGATGCATTCCGCAAGCCCCCGGATTCTTGCTCAATCGACGTACAAGGTACTGACCGACTCGCCCAGCGAAATGCGCCGGATGGTTTCGGCCAGCAATTCGGCCACGCTGAGCTGGCGGATGCGACCGCAGGCGCGGGCCGCCTCGCTCAAGGGAATCGTGTCGGTCACCACCAGCTCGTCGAGCTGCGACGCGGTCAGGTTGGCGATCGCCGCACCGGACAACACCGGATGCGTACAGTACGCCACCACCTTCTTCGCGCCGTTCTGCTTCAGCGCCGCCGCAGCGGCGCAGAGCGTGCCGGCAGTATCCACGATGTCGTCCACCAGCACGCAGGTCTTGCCCGACACGTCGCCGATGATGTTCATCACGGTGGCGACATTGGCCTTCGGGCGACGCTTGTCGATGATGGCCAGGTCGGCATCGTCGAGGCGCTTGGCGATCGCGCGGGCGCGCACCACGCCGCCCACGTCCGGCGAAACGACGATGAGGTTGTCCGTGCCCTGGTTGCGCCAGATGTCGGCCAGCAACAGCGGCGACGCATAGACGTTGTCGACCGGCATGTCGAAGAAACCGGGGATCTGGTCGGCGTGCACGTCCACCATCAGCACGCGGTCGGTGCCGACTGCGCCGAACATCTTCGCCGCCACCTTCGCGGTGATCGGCACGCGGGCCGAACGCGGACGACGATCCTGCCGGGCGTAACCGAAGTACGGCACGACCGCCGTCACCGTGTTCACCGAAGCGCGCTTGAGCGCATCGATGATGACCAGCAGTTCCATGAAATGCTCGGCCGTCGGTGCGCAGGTTGGCTGGATCACGAAGGCGTCCTGGCCGCGCACGTTCTCCTCGATCTCGACCTGCACTTCGCCGTCGGAGAACTTGCCGACCAGCGCCTTGCCCATCGGCACGCCGAGCTGACGGCAAACCGCCTGCGCCAATACGCGATTGGCGTTACCGCTGAAAACGAGCATGTTTTGCTTGTTCATGGCCAGGTTCGCATACAGCTGTTGACGGTGGAATTGGCAGGGGCGGTAGGATTCGAACCTACGGATGCCAGGATCAAAACCTGGTGCCTTGGGCCACTTGGCGACGCCCCTTCGTACGTCGTCGGGCTTCCTGTCCGACTTCGGTCTCGCGGCGCCGGCCAAGCCGGCACGCGCTCGAGCTCAGCACTTTCGTGCCTCGCGTCCGCACATCCTTGCGCGAACCTTCAGCGTTCCATCCGGATCAACCCTTGCGAAAACGCTCCAGCGCATCGAACAAGGGCGAGCGCGCCGCCGACTTCGCCACCCAGGCACATAGACCTGGAGGCAACGCGCGTCGCGCCGCTTCGGCCGCCTCGACATCGTCGAAACGGACGAAACATCCGCCTCCCGTGCCGGTAAGACAGGCTTCGCCGTGTTGCGAAAGCTCCTTCAGCACCGCATCGACGCGAGGCTGCAGGCGACGCAACACCGGCTCGAAGGCATTGCCCCGAACCTTTCCGGAAAGGAAGTCCGATATTTTCGCTGGCGCAGCATCCCGCGTCAAATCAGGGGCTTGGAAGAGTTCGGCGGTGGCGACGGCCACGCCTGAATCCACGATCAAGAAGGCGCCGGCCGGCAAGTCCACGGGCGTGAGGCGCTCGCCGACGCCCTCGGCCCAGGCGGTGCGCCCACGGACGAACAGGGGCACGTCCGCCCCCAGCGCCAATCCAAGCTCGGCCAATCGGTCGATCGGCAGCCCGGTACCCCAGAGCAGGTTCAGCGCAAGCAAGACCGTGGCCGCATCCGACGACCCTCCAGCGAACCCACCCCCGGCCGGAATCTTCTTTTCGACAAAGATATCGACACCTTGACCGGAGTTCGTCGATTTTTTAAGGCTAATGGCAGCGCGAACCACGAGATCATGCTCGGCTGCCACCCCATATGTGCTTTCCCCGACCCGGAGAATGACGCCGTCTTCGCGCGGCCTCAAATGGATGACATCGCCCCATTCGAGCAACTGGAACACCGTCTGGAGCAGGTGATAACCGTCTTCGCGGCGTCCGACTATCTGCAGGAAAAGATTGAGTTTGGCGGGCGCCGGCCAGGCACTCCACCCCTCCGCGGACAGGTCGACCGCACTCACCGGCTTTCCCAGGCATCGACGATCAGGCGCACCGAGGCGCCGTCCCGGCGGGCAATGACGCGGCCCGGCATGGGCAACTCGTCGCGACCCCAGTCGCGGAATTCGACGGACCACCCGCCTTGCTCAAGCAGCGCGGGGCGCCCCTGCCCGTCGAAATCCAGGCGACTGAAGCCTTGGGCACGGGCGCCGCGCACCCATTGGCGCATCGCGTCGACCGGAATCCGCCACCCCGTCGCGTCCAACAGCAGGGCTTCGGCATCGCGACCTTCGCGCCTGCCACCCTCCAGACCTTCGAGACTGACCTGGCCGTCCCGTCGCGACAAGCGCCAACTCTGCCCCGTCACCGGCGCGGTGAGACGCACCTCGAAGTCTTCGCCGGACTGGCGCCAATCGATCCGCCCGCTACCGCCCTGCCCGCGGGCGCTCAAGGCCACCCGCCCCCGGAAAGCCCAATCGGTATCGGCGCGGATCAGACGTTCGCGCTCGAGCTGACCCGCTTCCGCCTGGGTCGCATCGATTCGAACCGGCGGCGGGGCGCAAGCGGACAGCGCAAGCGTCAGCAAGAATACGGCCAGCGAACGCGCGGGCAGGCGCCGACGACGCAACGGAGAGTATTCGGCGCAGGAATCCATGATCTGGGCGGGCGTCGGCTAAAATGGGCGCCGACACGAAACCGGCCTGCGCCGCGAGAGCTTAGCGCATCGCCCGCATCGTCATGACACGGAACGCTGGATGCCACTGATTGCGCTGGGACTGAATCATCAGACCACGCCGCTCGCATTGCGCGAGAAGGTGGCGCTGGACGCCGCCCAGTTGCCGCAGGCGCTGAACGAGCTCGGGGCCCTTGCGGGCGTGGAAGAAGCAGCGGTGCTGTCCACCTGCAACCGCACGGAAATCTATGCCCAGGTCGCCACCGGGGCCGAGACCCGCCTGGCCGCCTGGCTCGCGCGTTATCACGGCCTGGAACCCGGCACGCTGGCCGACTATCTCTACGAACACCGCGATGCCGAAGCCGTTCGCCATCTTTTCCGCGTCGCGACGGGACTGGATTCGCTGGTGCTCGGGGAACCGCAGATCCTCGGCCAGGTGAAAGACGCGTGGCAGGCGGCCCGGGATGCGAAAAGCCTGCGCACGCCGCTGGATCGTCTTTTCCAACAAACTTTCTCGGTGGCCAAGCGCGTTCGCACCGACACCCGCATCGGCGCGCACCCGGTTTCAGTCGCCTTCGCGGCCGTTCGCCTCGCGCGCCAGGTTTTCGCCGATCTGGACCGCGCCTGCGTGATGCTGATCGGCGCCGGCGACACTATCGAACTCGCGGCCCGACACCTGGCCGACGCGCGCGTGCAGCGCCTGCTGGTCGCGAACCGTACGCTGGAACACGCGCAGACCCTGGCCAGCCGCCACGGCGGCGTGGCGCTGCCGCTGTCCGAAGTCGAACGGCATCTGCCCGAAGCCGATATCGTCATCTCGGCAACCGCCAGCCGCGAGCCGATCCTGCGCAAGGAAGCCGTGCGGACCGCGCTGAAGCAACGCAGGAACCGGCCGATGTTCCTGCTCGACCTCGCCGTCCCGCGCGACATCGCCGCGGACGTCGGCGAGCTCGCTGACGTCTATCTGTATACGGTCGACGACCTGGAACAGGTGATCGAGGAGAACCGTGCTTCGCGCCGGGAAGCCGCACAGCAGGCCGAGGCCATCATCGACCTGCAGGTCGAGCATTACCTTTCGTGGTGGCAGGCGCAGGGCCGGCAGGACGCGTTGCGCCGCCTGCGCGCCTCCGGCGTGGCAGCCCGCGACGAAGCGTTGGCGCGTGCACGCGCCGAACTTGCGAACGGCGAGGCGCCCGAACACGTGCTGGAACGCCTGGCCCATCAGCTGACGAACAAGCTGCTGCACGCGCCCAGCACGGCGTTGCGGCAAGCCGCGCTCGACGGCGACAGCGAACTCCTGCGTGCGGCCGAGCGCCTTTACGAAGACGGCGATGACTCCGAACCTGCGCCGTAAGCTCGAAGCGCTCGCCGAACGGCACGAGGAAGTCGGTCGCCTGCTCGCCGAGCCCTCGGTGTTGTCCGACAACGTCCGATTCCGCACGCTGTCCAAGGAATTCGCGCAACTCGAGCCGGTCGTCGCCGCGCTGTCGCAACATAAGCAGGCCACGGCCGATCTCGCTTCCGCCCTCGCGATGCGCGAAGACCCGGAGATGCGCGAGCTCGCCGAGGAAGAAATCCCGGCGGTGCAGGCGCGCATCGCCGGACTGGAAGAACAGCTCAGCCTGCTGCTGATCCCGCGCGACCCGCGCGACGAAGGCAATCTCTACCTGGAAGTACGCGCTGGCACCGGCGGCGACGAGGCGGCCATTTTCGCTGGCGACCTGTTCCGGATGTACGCGCGCTACGCCGAACGCAAGCGCTGGAAACTGGAGATCGAATCGGCCAATCCGGGCGAACACGGCGGTTACAAGGAAATCGTCGCGCGCATCGAGGGGCGCGGCGCCTATTCGCGCCTGAAATTCGAATCGGGCACGCACCGCGTGCAGCGCGTGCCGGAGACCGAAGCGCAGGGCCGCATCCATACCTCGGCCGCGAC
>CAYWHO010000124.1:0-6763 GCA_964458195.1 uncultured Arenimonas sp. | reverse complement strand
ATGCCCTCGTGCATCGCGTCCTCTTTCTCCCAGGGCGAGGCCTTCATCTCCTCGAAACCGGAACGCACGATCACCTTCACGTCTTCGCCACCGAGACGGCGGGCGGAACGGCAGCAATCCATCGCGGTATTGCCGCCGCCGAGCACGACGACGCGGCGGCCGGTCTTGTGGATGTGGCCGAAAGACACCGAGGCCAGCCAGTCGATGCCGATATGGATATGCGCGGCGGCTTCGCGCCGGCCGGGCAGGTCGAGATCGCGCCCGCGCGGCGCACCGCAACCGATGAAGACGGCGTCGTACCCTTCGGCGAGCAGCTTCTTCAGCGAATCGATGCGCTGGCCGCCGCGGAACTGCACGCCGAGGTCGAGGATGTAGCCGGTCTCTTCGTCGATCACCGCTTCCGGCAAGCGGAAGCGCGGCACCTGCGTGCGCATGAAACCACCGGCTTTCGGGTCGGCGTCGAACACGGTGACCTGATAGCCCAGCGGCGCCAGATCACGCGCCACCGTCAGCGAGGCCGGCCCGGCGCCCACGCACGCGATACGTTTACCGTTCGGCGTTCCCGCTTTCGGCAATCGCGCGCGGATGTCGCCCTTGAAATCGGCGGTGACGCGCTTGAGCCGGCAGATCGCCACCGGTTCGGGCTTCTCGCCGTTGTTTTCCTCCACGCGGCCGCGGCGGCAGGCCGGTTCGCAAGGCCGATCGCAGGTGCGGCCGAGGATGCCGGGGAAAACGTTCGATTCCCAGTTCACCAGATAGGCGTCGTCGTAACGGCCGGCGGCGATCAGGCGGATGTAGTCGGGCACCGGCGTATGCGCCGGACAGGCCCACTGGCAATCGACGACCTTGTGGAAATAATCGGGAACACGGATATCGGTGGGACGCACTGAAGCCCTCCACGCGGTCGCGTTGCGGTCGCTCGGGCGTCGCCGGTCGGCATGACGTCCGATCCAAACTCGGGTCGAGTCTAGCCCGTCGCGGCGTCGGGCGGAATGGCTGCGCAAAAAAGAAGACCCGCCGAAGCGGGGCCTTCTCGAAAACGTTCTCTTCCGACTCCGAGGCAGGTCAAGAATCGCCTCGCCCCGAGACGGCCGAGGCCGAGCGCTGCAACCACCATTTGCGAAACCAGTGGGAGCCTTCTCGTCGACCTGAGCTACATCTTCTTCTTCGCCTCCAGGCGTTGCACGAAGGCCGTGTTCAACTCCAGACCGGCCCGCAGGGCCTCGGCGTAGATCTTGTCGCCATCAGGCACGAACTCGAAAGCCGATTTACTGCTGTCGGCCAGTCCGAGCCAACGGCTGGTGCCGCGATTCATCCTGCTCGCGTCGTTGCTGCCCAGCGGCGCCAACGAACCGACGGCTCCGGAAATCGGCAGCGGTTCGTAGATGGTACTCCCGAACCAACCACGATCGGAAATCGCGCTGATCGACCCGCCCAGACGCAGCTCCGCCGCCGCCGAAGTGGAGGCATGCGTATCGGAATAACCCGTGCCGCGGTCGCTGCTGAAGGACGCAGTATCGAAACGATAGCTCGCGATCAGGACGACGCCACCCTTGCCCTTGATGAAACGTGCTTGCGCCATCCCTGTGCCGGGAGACTGCGTGTCGACCGGGACCATCCCCGCGGGCGCGATGGCGGCGTACTTCCCCGCGCCCCAGCTTTCGACCTGCAATCCGCTCGCGGCATCGGCCTTGAAGGACTTCATCCCGGTCAGCGCGCCGTTCATCTCCTGCGCGGTTTCCACCTTCCAGCCGGCCGCTTCGAGCTTGCTAACCAGATCGTCGTAGAGTTGCTGCGCCAAGGGCTGGAGTTTGTCGGGCTCCACCGGGCTATTGACCTCCGTACTCGAATACGACGAGCGCGTCGCACGTGACAGGGCGCCGGCATGTTGCACGGTCTTGATCTTGTTGTACGACATCCACAGCACCTGCGCGGTCGGCAGGTAAGCGGTCTTCTCCGAAATCTTGAAGTTGCCCGTATCCTGCAGGGCCTTGACGCTGCCATCGGCGATCGATTGCGCCGAAGCCGGCGCCGAAGCGGCCAGCAGGAAAGCGGAAAACAGCAAAGCTGAACTACGCATGGAACCCCCTGGTTGTCGAATGCGGTGGGTGGCCTGCCCCCTTGCTCGATCGGCATGAAGTCGGGACGCTGCCACGCCGGGAGCATCGCACAAAGACGAACTCCGTCGAAGCGCATGCGAACCGAATTCGACGCGAGGGAAAAACTCCGCGACTGCGCAGGGGCGAGTCATGGATGACGAGCGGGACACAGCGTCACGGAAGGCTGGAAGCAAAAAGAAACCCCGCGGAATACGCGGGGTTCTTCATGAAGCAGTCTCTGTAGAGCGGGCGCAAGCCAGGGATGGCCTCTGCCTGGATGCAGCCTGGTACTGAGCGCAGCGGCTTCCAACAGCGAAGCCGGTCATCACCGGTCAATACATGCCGGCGACAACGTCAATCTCCATCGTCCCGTTTCAATGCCGGCATGAAGTCCGACGTGAAGACCTGGAATTTTCCGCCGGGCGGCCGCGGAATCTCGTCGACCTGGACGATGGCCAGCGGGTAGTCGCCAGCCGCGCCCACCCGCGCCCAGGCCGCGTGGACCTCTCGCGAGAACGCCTGCGGCAGCGGACAGGTGGCGACCACCCGCAGCTCGAAACCATTGTCGCGATACTGGTGGATCTGGATCTGCCGCAATCCCCGCGCATACTCGGCCGGCATTTCCTCCACCGCGCCGCTCAGCGCGCCGACCCGGCCGAGTGTTCCTTCCGGCAGGAACGCGATGCGGCTGTAACGGCCGACCACCTCCCCGAAAGCCGGCAAGGTGCGACCGCAGGGGCAAGCGCCATCGACGGCTTGCGCAAGATCGCCGGTGTCGTAGCGCAGCATCGGCATGGCGGTGTTGGTCAGCGCCGTCACGATGATGCGACCCGTCTTCCCGGGTTCGACCGGCGTGCCGGCGTCGTCGAGGATCTCGACGTGGCAATGTTCGCTGTGGACGTGATAGCGACCGGCGTCGCAGCGCACGGCGACCAGTCCGATCTCGTTGAGTCCATAGTTCTGCTGGATCGGCGCCCCGAAGCTGCGCGCGATGAGCCGGCGCATGCCCGGCGTCAGCTGCTCGGAAACCGCGAGGATGGACCGGACCGATCGCACGGGAGGTTCCGGCGCGGCAGCGAAGGCGAGATGTTCCAGCGATTCCGGATATCCGATCAGAAAGCGCGGGTTGTGTTGCCGGAGGAGCCGCAACTGATCATCGACCGGATTGGTCACGTTGTAGTGCAGGTGCGGGCCGGTCGCGAACGCGGACCCCACATGGCCCCAGGCCGGGAGCTTGAGCATTTCCCCGTCGGCGAGCCGGGAACCATCGGGCTTGCGCGACAGCTGGCTGGCGAGGCGGATGGACACGAGCTTCTCCGCCGGATCGAACCGGAACCAGCGGTACTCGCGCTGTTTCAGCACGCCAAACATGCGCCACGCGCCCATGCTGAAGTAGACGCGCGTCGGCCGGCCCGTCGTGCCGGACGACATGGTGTGGCTCGCAACGCGGTCGCCCGGTTCGGCGAGCGCTTCCGCGATCAACGCCTTGGCGTGTTCCTGGACCTCCTCCTTTCGCAGCACCGGCAGGAGCGAAAGGGTTTCCAGCGGGTCGCGTGCTTCGGGATCGAGACCCAGCCTGGCGAATCGCTCGCGGTAGAACGGAACGTGCCTGGCGCAGATCCGCAGCAAGCGCTGCAGCGCTGCGGCGATGCGGGCGACCTGCACATCGGGCGTGTCGAATTCGTTGGCGACGAGCGCGTCGTAGGCGGCGACATCTCCCCTGGCGCGGGCGCGCCAGCGGGACTGCTCCGCCAGCTCTTCGTCGAGCGTCGTCATATCGGCGAGCGCTCCTCATGCGTGGGCTCCCTGCCGCGGACGACGGCATAGGCCCACGCGAATATCGTCGCCGCGAGGAAGGGATAGCAATAGAGCAGCTGCCATCTTGCGTTCGCGCGCGCGATCCGCGTCACCATGCGGAAGCGCCGGCGAAACAGCGGAACGAGATTGCGGAAGAAGCGTGGATGACCGAGCGGATACTTCAGGCCGTAGTCCGGCGCCGTCGGCAGGTAGCGTTCGCGAAACGGGCCGCCCCAGGACCAACTATGCCGCCAGGAGCGCCAGAGCGAACTGCGCGCTTCGTGCATCACGACCAGGCGCGGCGTGAAGTAGATCGCGAAACCGCGCTTCATCAGGCGATGCTGGAATTCCATGTCCTGCATGACGGCCAACGAGTTGTCGAATCCCCCGACGGCGTCGAAGGCGCGCCGCGTTGCGACCAGGCTGAGGCCTGGCTGGAACAGATTCGTGCGTTCAGGCGGGCGGACCGGATGCCAGTTGAACCAGCAGGCCCAATGATCCGCGATCGCGATCGGATTCCAGCGCTGGTTCGGCGGAATGACGACGGCGCCCCCGAACGCACCGAACCTGCCCGGGCCGATGCGGCTGGCGATATCGACCACAGTCACGAACTGTTCGTTCGACCCGGGCAAGGTGTCGGCATCCATGAAATAGAGCAGCGAACCGCGCGAGGCAGCGACGCCGGCGTTGCGGGCGGCGCCACTGCCGAGCTCGGTGCACAACGCATAGGTGAAGGGGCTCGCCTTGATCACCGCCGCGGTGTGGTCGGTCGAGCAGTTGTCTACGACGATGACTTCGACCTGCCAATCGGGCGGGATCGCCTGCTCCCTGAGCCTGTCCAGCAGGCGGCCCAACGCGCCGGCCTGGTTGCGGACCGGGATGATCACGCTGAGTACCTGGGGGCCGGACGTGGCGGTCATCGGCCCCTTAGCACGTCGACGAGACGGTCCGTGACCTTGTCCCAAGCGAAGTTTTCGGCGGCGAAGGCGGGCCCCGTCGCCATCGCGCGCGATCGGAAGGATCGATCTTCGAGCGCCTTCTCCATCAGGTGCACGAGGTGATCCGGATCCGGCATCAGGCGTTCGGAGCCGTTGTCCAACACCACGAGGTCGCTGTCGATCCGCCAGGCGAAACCATCCCGCGTGAAATCGTCCGTTGGGCCGCCGGCAGTACAAATGACGGGCAGGCCGCAGGCGACAGCCTCCAGCACCGGCAGGTTGAACCCCTCGAGTTGGTAAGGCGACACCAGCACGTCGGCGCTCCGATACAGGTCGGCGAGATCGCCGTACGACAATTCCCCGCCCCGGTAGGAAATCTTGCCTTCCGTTGCCAGGCGCTCAGCCGCCGACAGCTCCGCCATCATAGCCGCGACGGCGACGCGTGAGCCATACACGGAATCGATGCCCTTGAGCACCAGGCGGGCGTTTTCGTGTCGTGCTGCGACGGCAGCGAAGGCCCTGAGCAGCGATGGAATGCCCTTCCACTTGTAGAGCGCGCCGACATTGAGGAACACGAAATCGTCCGCGGCGAAACCGCGCTTCCGACGCTGGGCCATCCGCCCTGAGTCGTCTGACGGACGGAAGATCTGCGTGTCAACACCATGCGGCACGACGACGGCGCGATGCGCGGGCACGCCGCTCGCAAGCAATCGAGCGCGGGAAAAATCGGACGGTGTGATGACGGTGACGTCAGCGCCGACCGCTTCCGGCAACGACCGGTTGCCGGCGACCATGTATTGGTTGAGCCGTTTGCCTTCGGCGACGGCGTAGACGAAGGTTCGTCCGTGCGCAGCCGGCGAGAAGTCGTACGGGATCGCTATTCGGAAGGTCGCGTCGGGAACGAGCCCGGCCGGCGGTTCGGGAATCGCCGCGATCGCCGCTTCGCCGGCAGCGGGCAGCAATCCCCTCGCGGCTTTCCACGAACCCACCTTGAGAAAACCCGGCGGCGGGTGCGGCGCTTCGGCATGGAACAGGCGCACGTCGCCTCGCTTGAGGAGCTCGAGGCATTGGAACTGATTGACGATGGAATGCGACTGCGCGTAAGCGCGCCAGCCTTCGACGACAAGCGTGAACATCGAGTTCGTTTCCATTCGGTCCGGAAGTTCCACCAAGCAAGGACCCTCGAAAGCCACAAGAGCGTTCGTTCGCGCAGGTCGTGCACGCTCGCCATGCTATCAGCCGGAGCCGCGGCGTCGAAGCGTGGCTTGGCTACGGAACGGATGCGTCGGCGGGATCCGGGAGACCGCAACGGAAGCGCCCCGGCGAAGCGACTGAATCGGGATTTCGCGCGGCATTGCCGCGCGCCGACGAACGCCCGCACAAAAAGAAAAACCCCGCCGAAGCGGGGTTTCTTTGTCTTGCATGCGGTCCGGGGTTTCCGCCGGATTGAACACCCTTCGGGTGTTCGAATCCGGCGATGTATCGCCACGGCGACGCCGGGGGGATACTCAAAAATCCATGCCGCCCATTCCGCCCATGCCGCCGCCGGCCGGCATCGCCGGCTCGTCCTTCTTCGGCGCTTCCGCCACCATCGCTTCGGTGGTGATCATCAGGCCGGCGATGGACGCGGCGTTCTGCAGCGCGGTGCGCGTGACCTTGGTCGGATCCAGGATGCCGAACTCGATCATGTCGCCGTATTCGCCGTTGGCGGCGTTGTAACCGAACGCGCCCTTGCCTTCGACGACCTTGTTGAGGATGACGGACGGCTCTTCGCCGGCGTTGGTGACGATTTCGCGCAGCGGCGCTTCCATCGCACGCAGGGCGATGGCGATGCCGTGGTTCTGGTCTTCGTTCGCACCCTTCATGCCGGCGATCGCCGCCTTGGCGCGCAGCAGAGCCACGCCGCCGCCCGGGACGATGCCTTCCTCG
>CAYWHO010000123.1:0-6825 GCA_964458195.1 uncultured Arenimonas sp. | reverse complement strand
GCCACCAGCGCGATCAGGGCGCTGATCACCGCGACGGCGGTATCGAGCCCCAACATCACGTCGCGCTCGAACACGAAATTGAAACTACGGAAGCCCAGGCTGCCTGGGACGAGCAGGATGATGCCGGGCATGCGCACCAGCGCGCCGGGACGATTGGACCAGCGTCCGTAGGCATTCGCCGCCGCCGTCACCACGGTCGCGGCGAAGAACACGCCGGTCGGCAATGCGTTGTCGGCGGCACCCGGCAGGGTCGCGGCGAAACGCGTGGCAAGGAAGCCGAGCCAGACCGAGGCCATCACCAACAGCGTGTCGCGGCGCGCCGCCTTGAACAGCACCGCGAACGCGAACGAACCGGCGAGCAGGGTCAGCCAGGGTATCCATTCGGGCAGGACCGACCCGGCATTGGCCAGGGGTTTCCAGCCCAGCAGCCAGACGACCTGGCTGGCGGCGACAGCGCCGAAGGTCAGCTTCAGCAGCGTGGTCAATGCGCCGGCGAAACGCGTGGTGCCCGAGGTCAATTGCCGGCTCGCCAGTTCCGACACCGCCGTCGTCAGGGTCATGCCGGGCATCAGCACGATCAGCGCAGCGATCACCACGCTCTGCAGGGTCAGCGGCAGCACGGTCGCGACCGCCGAGGCCAGCAGGGTCGCGACGAACGCGGCCAGGGCCTCGTGCGCATCGCCCCAGGACGGGCGGCCCTCGCTGAAGATCGTCAGCCAGCCGATCAGCACGCCAAGCACGGCGGCGGTGGCGAGATCGGCCCAGCCCGTATTCGGCAGCAGGCCGGTGACCGAAGCCGAGGCCAGGCCGAAGCTGAAGATCGCCAGAGGTTTCGCGTACGCCCGCGGCGGGCGGTCGAGCGCGCGCATGGCGGCGAGCCCGCTGGCGATGTCGCGCTTGCCGACGACCACGTCCTCGGCGATCGCATCGGCCGCGGCCAGGCGGCCGAGATTGGTCTCGCCCGGCTCGAGCCGGATGACGCGGGTGATCGTATGCGGATGGCCGCGTTCGTCGTCCGGGAAGCTCAGGATCATGCCGGTCGGGTTCGACCAGATCTCGACTTCGAGGCCGAGCTTGCGTCCGACCTGGGTCACGGCGCCTTCGAGTCGCTGCGACGAGGTGCCGTAGATGTGCAGCCGGCGCGCCAGTTCGACCACGAAGTCGATGCGCACGAGCGCCGGAGCGAGGGTGTCGGGAGTCGCGGGCATGCGCAAAGCATGGCATGAAACCGCGGCACGACGGACAATGCGCGCTCGACCCCATCGAGGCCGGCATGAGTTTCGCGGCGATTCCCGGCTTCGGCGAAATCTGTTCGATCCTGAGTGCGCTGGCCTGGGCCGTCGGCGTGATGCTGTATCGCCAGCTCGGCGCCAACCTGCCGCCGCTGCAGCTCAACTTCCTGAAGAATTCGCTGGTGATGCTGATGCTGCTGCCGGCGATTCCGCTGGCGCACGGCTGGGTCTTCGTCGATTTCAGCGGCCTGCAGATCGCCGCCGCGATGGCCAGCGGCGCCATCGGCATCGGCCTGGCCGATACGCTGTACTTCCGCGCCCTGAACGAACTCGGCGCCGGCCGCATGGGCGTGCTGGGCAATTTCTACAGCCCGCTGGTCATCGTGCTGAGCTTCTTCTTCCTCGGCGAAAGCCTGACGCCGATGCAGATCGTCGGTTTCCTGCTCGTCAGCGCCGGCGTCTGGCTGGCCGCCTGGCCGCGCGGCGGCGAACCACGGCCGGCGCACGCCCTGCGCGGCCTGTTGTTCGCCCTGCTCGCGGTCGGGTTGATGGCGGGCGCCATCGTGATGGTCAAGCGCGTGCTGGAAGCCCAGCCCCTGCTCTGGGTCACCGGCTGGCGCATGCTCGGTGCGCTGCTGGCGATGATCGTCATCGCCCTGGTCCGGCGCGAAACGGTGCTGCTGCGTCCTTCGCCCGGACTGCCCTGGGGCAAGCTGGCGCTGGCGGCCTTCGTCGGCCAGTTCATCGCCATGGTGCTGTGGCTGGCCGGCTACAAATTCACGACCGCCTCGGTCGCCGCCATCCTCAACGAAACGGCCTCGGTCTTCATCCTGCTGCTGGCCTGGGCCTGGCTGAAGGAACCCCTGAGCCGGCGGGCCGTGGCCGGGGTGGGGCTGACCCTGAGCGGGGTTTGCTGCATGCTCTGGCTTCCATGAGCAACGCCCCCGCCATGCAGCCCAGCCAGCGCGACCCGGACATCCTCCGGGCCACGGGCGACTGGACGCTCGTGCATGCGGAGCGGATGCTGAAATTGATCGAATCGGCGCCGCCGCGCGCGAAAGACATCGATGGCCGCGACATCACCCGGCTCGATTCCACCGGCGCGATGCTGCTCTCGCGCTACGCCACCGGCGTCGGACTCGGCCTGGCCACGGTCGAGGTCAAGCCGGTGCACCAGAAGCTGGTCGAATCGGTGCGGCAGATCTGCGAGACGCCGGCGCACGAGCACAAGAAGGATTTCGGCTTCCGCCGCATGCTCGAGCGCCTCGGCTTCTCCATGGAAGACTACGCCAAGGAGATCCTGGCCCTGATCGGCTTCGGCGGCCAGACCCTGCAAACGTTTTTCATGACGATCTTCCGGCCCCAGCGCATCCGCTGGACGCCGACGATCCACCACATGGAATCGGTCGGCCTCGACGCGGTGCCCCTGGTGCTGTTGCTGAGCTTCATGGTCGGCGCGGTCGTCGCCTTCCTCGGTTCGACCGTGCTGCGCGAATTCGGCGCCGAAGTCTTCGTCGTCGAGCTGGTCGGCATCGCCTTCCTGCGCGAATTCGCCGTGCTGCTGACCGCCATCCTGCTCGCCGGCCGCACGGCCAGCGCCTTCACCGCGCAGATCGGCGCGATGCAGAGCGGCGAGGAAATCGATGCGATCCGCACGCTCGGCCTCGACCCGATCGAATTGCTGGTGCTGCCGCGCGTGATCGCGCTGGTGACGATGCTGCCGCTGCTGACCTTCCTGGCGATGATGGCGGGCCTGGCCGGCGGCATGGCGGTTGCCGCGGGTTCGCTCGGCATCTCGCCGGAAATGTTCGTCAGCCGACTGTCGGAAACCCTGAGCATCCGGCATTTCTGGGTCGGCCTGTCGAAGGCGCCGTTCTTCGCCATCGTCATCGGCCTGATCGGCTGCCTGGAAGGATTCCAGGTGCAGGGCACGGCCGAATCGGTCGGCGAGCGCACGACCTCGAGCGTGGTGCAAACGATCTCGCTGGTCATCCTCATCGACGCGCTGGCCGCGCTGTTCTTCATGGAGATGGACTGGTGAGCGCGCAACTGGCGGAGAGCGCCGTCGAAGACCTCGCGCCGGCCATTCGCGTGCGCGGGCTGACGAATGCCTTCGGCGAACAGGTCGTGCACGAAAACCTGGACCTGGACGTACGCCGCGGCGAGATCGTCGGCGTCGTCGGCGGTTCGGGTACCGGCAAGTCGGTGCTGATGCGCGCGATCCTGGCGCTGCGCCGGCCGCAGGCCGGCAGCATCGAAGTGCTGGGCGTGAACGCATTGTCGGAAGACCGCAAGGCGCGGCTCGCGGTCGAGCGCAACACCGGCGTGCTGTACCAGAACGGCGCGCTGTTCTCGTCGCTGACCGTGGCCGAGAACGTCGAGGTGCCGCTGAAGGAGCATTATCCGGAGCTGCCTCGGGACCTGGTCGAAGACCTCGCCCTGCTGAAGATCCGCCTCGCCGGCCTGCCCGACAACGCCGCGACCAAGTATCCGTCGCAGCTCTCGGGCGGCATGCGCAAACGCGCCGGCATCGCCCGCGCCCTGGCCCTGGACCCGGCCCTGCTCTTTCTGGACGAGCCCACGGCCGGCCTCGATCCGATCGGCGCGGCCGCTTTCGACGAGCTGATCCGTACATTGCAACAGGCCCTGGGCCTGACCGTGTTCCTGATCACGCACGATCTCGACACGCTCTACACCATCTGCGATCGCGTCGCCGTGCTGGCCGACCGTCGCGTGCTGGTCAACGCACCGCTCAGCGAGGTCGAGAAGTACGACCACCCCTGGGTGCAGGAATATTTCCACGGGCCACGCGGCCGCGCCGCGCAGGTGGCACAGGAGAAGAAGTAATGGAAACGCGCGCCAACCACGTCCTGATCGGCCTGTTCACGCTGATCGTCGCTTTCGCCCTGGTGCTGTTCGCGCTGTGGGCGGCGAAGTACTCCAGCGACAAGAGCTTCAACGAGTACGACGTCGTCTTCAAGGAATCGGTGACCGGCCTGTCCACCGGCGGCATCGTCCAGTACAACGGCATCAGCGTCGGCGACGTGCGCAAGCTCTGGCTCGACCCGAAGGATCCGAACCGCGTGATCGTGCGCATTCGCGTCGGCGCGCAGACGCCGATCAAGACCGACACCAAGGCCAAGCTCGCCTTCATCGGCCTGACCGGCGTGGCGCAGATCCAACTCAGCGGCGGTACCGCCAAGAGCCAGCCGCTGGAGCCGACCGGCGACCAGCGCGTGGCGGTCATCTACGCCGAGGAGTCGGCCTTCAACAAGCTGTTCAGTTCGGCCGAAGACATCACCGCCACCGCCGCCGAGATGCTGCTGCGCCTGAACCGCATGCTGAGCGAAGAGAACGTCGCACGCATCACCGCCACGCTCGACCATCTCGAGACCATCACCGGCACGGTCGCCACGCAGAAGAAGGACATCGCCGACATCCTCGAGAATGCGCGTGTCGCCACCGAGCGCCTCGATCGCACCCTGGCCTCGGCCGAAGGCGCGATGGGCAAGGTCGATACGACGATGGTCTCGGTGCAGCGCGACCTGCCGGAAGTGCTGGCCAAGCTCGACCGCACGCTGACGCAGTTCGAGCAACTGGGCCAGAACGCCAATGGCGTGCTGACCGACAACAAGGACGGCATCAACAGCCTGGGCAACGATGGCCTGACCCAGATCGGCCCGACCCTGGCCGAATTGCGCGTGTTGATCCGGCAGCTGAACCAGCTCAGTACGCGCCTGGAGAACAATCCCGCCGGCTTCATCCTCGGCCGCGGCAAACCGAAGGAGTTCAAGCCATGAGTGCCCGCCACGTTTCGCGCCGCGCCGCGTCCGCCCGGCCAACCGGTACCGCTGGAATTCGCATGAAGCGCGCTGTTGCCGCGGCGGCATTGGCACTGGCGGTCGTGTTGCTGCTGCCCGGTTGCTCCATGGTCGGCGGTTCGAAGAACGTCACGCTGTATTCGCCGCAGTTGAAGATCCAGCCGCAGGCGAGCTGGCCGACGGTGAACTGGCCCCTGGTCGTGGCGCGACCGCTGAGCAGCGATTCGCTCGACTCCATGCAGATCGCGGTCCGTCCGCAGTCGGACACCTTGCAGGTCTACCAGGGCGCCGTCTGGTCCGATGCCGTGCCCGATCTCGTGCAATCCGAACTCGTGCGCGCCTTCGAGGATTCCGGAAAGATCGTCGCCGTCGGCCGGCAGTCCACCGGCGTGCGTGGCGACTTCGTGCTGATGACCGACATTCGCCAGTTCGAATCGGTCTATCGCGATCCGGCGCAACCGCCGACCGTGGTGATCTCGATCCAGGCCAAATTGCTCGCACACCCCAACACGCGCGTACTGGCGATGCATCGCTTCGATGTCGAAGTACCGGCCGCCGACAAGGAAATCCCGTCGGTGATCGCAGCGTTCAACGCCGCACTGACCCAGGTCAACACCGACATCATCGGCTGGACCTTGACGACCGGCCAGGCGAACGCGGCGACGGTGAAAGCCAAGCCCTGAACTTCAGCCCTCGCTCGGCCGAACGTTTCGTCGCGTGTTCGGCCGGATCAGGCGGAACGTCAGGTTGATGCGTTCGCCGACGGCGCGCGCCGTCTTCGGCAAGGCATGCCGGTAGTTCGACTGCGTATCGCCTTCCATCAGCAAGAGGCTTCCCGGCGGCAGGTCCAGTTTCAGCGTACCGCCTGCGCCGTCGCGGCGTCGCAGGCAGAAGCGTCGCGTCGCGCCGAAGCTCAAGGACGCGATCGCCGGCCGCTCGCCGAGTTCGGGCTCGTCGTCGCTATGCCAGCCCATGCCGTCCTGCCCATCGCGATAGAGATTGGCCAGCACGCTGTTGAAGTCCAGGCCCGGGGCAGACCGCAATCCGTCGCGCAGGCGCGACAAGGTCGGCGTCCAGGCCCGCGGCTCGAAACGGCTGCCGGAATAGACATAGCCCGTGCCTTCGTCGCCGATCCAGCAACTCAGGCGCGGCGAAGCGACCTCGCGCCCGAACAAACGGATGCGGTGATTTTCCCAGGCGATCTCGCGCCGCAGCGCCGCGAAAATGGCCTCGACTTCGCCCGGCGGCAGGTAGTGCGGATCGAAACGCAGGCTGGCGCCGGGCAATGCGATGGTTTCCAGCATGCCGGCCAGCATGCGCGATTTGCCCCAGCCCCGGCAAACCCGGAAAATCGCCGCAAAGCAGCTGGAGTCGGGCGATGAGCGAACGCGATGTCATGGAATACGACGTGGTCACGGTGGGCGCCGGCCCGGCCGGTCTGGCCTTCGCGATCCGCCTGAAGCAGCTCAAGCCCGAACTCAGCGTCTGCGTGATCGAGAAAGCCTCGACCATCGGCGCGCACATCCTGTCCGGCGCCGTGATCGAACCGCAGCCGCTGGACGAATTGCTGCCCGACTGGCGCAAGTCGCCGCCGCCGGTCTGCGTGCCGGCCGGCAAGGACGAGTTCTGGTTCCTGACGAAAACCGGCGGCTGGAAATTCCCGATCGTGCCGCCGCAGATGAACAACCACGGCAACTTCATCGTCTCGCTCGGCGCCATGTGCGCCTGGCTGGCGCCGCAGGCCGAGGCGCTGGGCGTGGAGATCTATCCCG
>CAYWHO010000122.1:0-6839 GCA_964458195.1 uncultured Arenimonas sp. | reverse complement strand
TGGACGGCACGACATGCATCGCTCTCCCTCAAACGCAGTCGTGCATGAATCAGCGCCTGTCGGTTCGCGCGGACCGGAATCGGATGCGTCGTCCTGACCACCGAATCCGGACGCTACGGCATCCTGCCTCCGCTTCCTTTCCGAACACGACAGGCGCTGATTCCTCTCAAGGTCTCAGCCAGTAGCGGAGAACGGCTCTAGAGACTGCAACGATGAGGGTTCGCGGATCGATCGGGGCGGCGCCGAGGCGCAGGCAGGCAAGAAGCAAGTCGCCACTCTGGTGCGTCGCCTTGACCGGAGGTAGCGCCGAAGCGGCGGCAGGATGAAAGCAGTTCCTGCGTTTTCATCACGTCCGCCCTCCATGGCGGTCGGATGCCGTAGCGGCCGCGAGTCGATGGCCATGGATGGCGTTTCGACCGAGCGGGCGGTGCGGCTCCGGTCAGGGCGATGCTGGCGCACCTTGATGATGCGACGTGCGCCGCTCTCCCTGACCAGTGCTCCAGCAAGTAGCAAAGGAGCGCCAGGGATTGTGGTGAGAAGGAATCGCGAGGGCAGAAAAAAGCCGGAGCGTCGCCGCCCCGGCTTCTGATGTTTCGCCCGCCGCCGATCAGAACTCGATGCGGATGCCCAGCGTCAGGTTGTCCAGGCTGTTGCCGTCGCGGGCGAAGATGCGGTCGTACTGGATGAAGCCGGAACGACCCTTCGTCAGCACCATCGACAGCCCGATGTTGAAGCGGAAGTAGCTGTTGTCCAAGGCTTCGCCGGTAATCAGGATCGGCGTGCCGGTCGGATCGCTGACCAGGAAGGCCCGGAACGCATCCGGGTCGCCGCTGTACTCGCGCTGCCATTCGAGACCGAACATCGGCATCAGCACGCCCCAATCGGTGCTGTGCACGTAACTGGCCTTGCCGCCGAGCACCGAGCTGAGCGAGTTGACGCTGCGGTCTTCGATGCGCAGGGCGAGGCCAGCGCCGGGCGACGATGCGTTCAGCTTTTCGGTGAACGAATCGAATTGCTGGCGGCTGTACTGCGCCCGGCCGTAAAGACCGAAGTTCCACGCCTTCTTGTTGAAATCGCGGCCGAGCGTGACGCTGGCGGAGGTGTCGGTGCCGCCGGAGGACGCGCGCGCGATCTGGTCGACGACCTGGCCGGGCAGCGTGTAAACCACGCGACGACGGTGCTTGTAGTTGTTGTGCCCCCAGCTGAGGACGCCGTCCACGTACCAACTGTTCTCGCGATACAGGGTCGCGTAACCGGACAGGCTGTAACCGCTCATGTCCAGCGAACCCTGGCCGCCCGACAGCGTCGTGTCCTGGTTCGTGTAGCCGAGCGCGACGCCGAGGACCAGGTTGTCGGTCTTGCGGTAGTCGATGCCGACCGTCAGGCCGCGGATGTCGAAATCGTAGCGCGGGGCGTTGCCATTGGCGTCGGTGACGCCGCGTCCGATATTGCCCGAGGCAAAGAAGCCCCAACGCGAGAAGCCGGTTTCTTCCTGCTTGGCCGCTTCGTCCTCGCCGAGCAGCGAAGTCATCAGCGAACCGAGCGAGACCGTGCCGGTCGAGGTGGTGATCGACAGGCCGCCGAACGAGGCGCCGGTGCCGCCGGCACGCAGGGTGTTGATGCGGCCGTTGAGGTTGTCGAACTGCGCGTCTACCGCCGCTTCGCCGGTCTGCGTCTGCGTCTGGGCGACATCGGGCAGCATTTCGTCGATCGCGCTCGCCACCGCATCCGGGTCGCTCTCGCTGGCATCGGCAAGCGCCTCGCACTGGTCGATCAGGTCCTGCTCGCCGCTGTCCGGGCTGCTTTCGTCGCTCAGGGCCGAACAGGCGTTATCGAGCGCGACCGCAACCGCTTCCTGATCGGTGCTGAGGTTCGTCAACGACGACAGCGTCGTGTTGTGGTTGAACGAAACGCTGGACGCGGTGTATTGCGCGTAAGCCTGGAAGTCGGCCGTAACCACCACCGCGCCGGCAGCGCTGGGCGTGACCGTCGTACTGGCGCGACCGTTCGAGTCGGTCACCGAGCTGGTGGCCGAGAGCGATCCGTTGCTGCTGCTCCAGTTGATCGTCAGGCCCGGCAAGGGCGTGCCTCCGTCCTTGAGCTCGACCACCATCGGCGAAGAGGCCTGGCCGGTGGCCAGGGTCTGCCCGTCGCCGGAGAAGATCGTCAGCGTGGTCGCGACCAGCGAGCCGTTGATCGTGGCGGTGAAAGTCGCGCTGGGGCCGTTCACGACCGACGCCAGCACCGTGACGGTGCCGGGCGTGAGCCCGAGCGTCAGCGTCGTTGTCGCCTGGCCGTTGATATCGGTCACGGTCGAGGTCGTGGATAGCGAGCCGGTACCGGACGTGATGGCGAAGGTGATCGGGACGCCGCTCAGGTCGGTGGCCCCGGCCGGCGGATCGATGGTGACCACGAAAGGCGCCAGGACCTGGCCCGGATTCGCCGCCTGGCCATCGCCGCTGGTCTTTTGCAGTGCGTCGGCGGTATTGGCCGTCGCGCTGAAATCGACCTCGTGCGAACCGCCGTAGGCGGAGGCATTGATGGTGATCGGGCCCGGGAAGGAACCGTAAGAGAACGTCATGGTGGCGTGGCCGGCGCCGTCGGTGACCGAGGAGCCGGAGGCCAGCGTGGCCGAACCGCTGGTCACGGTCCAGGTGATGGTCTGTCCGGAAACCGGATTGCTGCCGCCGTCCACCAGCAGGACTTCAAGCGGATCTTCCGCGGGACTGCCGGTCAGGCCGCTCTGGCCGTCGCCGGCGTAGATGCTCAGCACCGGCGGAATGACGTTGCCGCTGAACATCGCCAGGGCGGAAGGATCGTCGCTGCGCACGGCGGTGACCGTGAACGGATCCGGGCCGGGACCGGTGCTGGTCACGGTGATGCTGGCCTGGCCGAAGGCGTCGGTCACGCTGGTGGGCGAACTGAGCGTGGCACCGCCGGTGGCCATCCAGTTGATGGTTACGCCGGCCGCATTCGCGCCGTTGTCCTGTGCGTTGACGACCAGGGGCGAAGGCAGCGGCGTGTTCGGCGCCGCGGTCTGGTTGTCGCCGCTGACGACGTCGAGCGTGCGGACCAGGGTCGAATTGAGCGCAAAGGTTTGCGTGACCGCGACTGCATCGTTGCGCGTGGCGGAAACGATCACCGGTCCCGGCGTCGGGCCGAGATCGATCACGGCGCTGGACTGACCGGAACCGTTGGTATTGCCGCCATTGCTGACGCTGTCGATCGTCGCATCGCCACTGACGATGTTCCAGGTGATGCCGATGCCCGACTGCGGCGTCGGACCGAGGCGCGCTTCGACCACCAGCGGCGCCGGCACCTGCGTATTGACCGGTGCGCTCTGCCCGTTGCCCGACACGATCGCGAGCGTCTTGTTCAACACGGTGATCGTGAAGCTGACGGAGTCGCTCGAATCGGTGCGCTTGGCGGTGACCGTGACCGGGCCCGGGCCGGGGCCGAGATTCGTCACGCTGACCTGCGACTGTCCCGAACTGTCCGTCGAGGTGCTGTTGGCGCTGAGCGTGGCGCCGCCGCTGGCCATCCAGGTGATGCTTTCGCCGGAGGCAGGACGATCGTCGTTGTCGGCCCGAATCACCAGGGGCAAGGACAAGGGGCCGCCTGCGGCGCCCGACTGCCCGTCGCCACTGACCTTGGAGATCGAGCGTCGTGCCTGTTTGACGCCGTTGCCGTCGCGGTTGTTCGCCAGCAACAGCGCCGCCGCACCGGCGCCGATGGCCACGGGCAGGAGCTTGCCGCTGCCACCGGAACGGGCCGTGCCCGCACCGACCTCGATGCGGAACTGCACTTCGGACCAGGTCGCACAATCGTTCCCGACGCATCCGGGATTCGACTGGGTCGAAGCGGTGACGAGATAGCTGCCCGGGCTGCGGGCCGTGAACAGGTTCGATGCGGTGCCCAGGGCCGGCATGTCGGGTCCGCCGGAGGAACTCAGACCCTCGTCTCGGGCCAGGACGGCATCGTCGGGCTGGATCTTCCATCGCACGGTTCGGCCGGCGACGGGACTGCCATCGGACTTGACCATGACGGACAAGGGCAGGGGCGTATCGGCCGAGGCGGCCAGCGCACCGGGGTTTTCCGTGATGGCTTCCAGCGAGACCGTCGCCTGGGCGGCGGCTGGCGGGAGCAGGCCGAAGGCCAGCAGCATCGCCAGCGCTGATTTCGCGAACAGGCGCGACGCGAGGGTCGCCCAACGGCCGGTCGGCCATGCCCGGTTTGGTCTACGCATGATCGAATCCCCCTGTAGGACTGTGCGTGCCGTCACGGAATGCGCCCGTCCGGCGCCCGTTCCCCTATATACACCCCGACGCGGTCCGGCGGAAAGGCGCCGGGTTCTCAGCGCAGGATGCGCTTGGCGCCGACGTAGTAGCGGCGCCAGTATTCGCTCTGCAGGGAGTCGAGGCGCACGGTGCCGCCGGCGCTGGGGGCGTGCACGAAGCGGTCCTCGCCGACATAGATGCCGATATGGCTGACGCGGCCGCCGCGGGGATTGAAATAGACCAGATCGCCCGGTTGCAGATCGTCGCGGTCGATGCCGGGCGCTTCGATCTCGATCAGTTCGCGGGTGCTGCGCGGAAGGTTCAAGCCCGCCGCTTCGTGGAAAACGAAACCGACCAGGCCACTACAGTCGAATCCGCCCTCGGGGCTGGTGCCGCCATAGCGGTAGGGCGTGCCGACCAGACCGATGGCACGCATCAAGACGTCGTTGGAAACCGCGGCAAGCGCGGTGGGTTCCCGATAGCCCTCGTCGCCGAGGCCGAAAGCTTCCGAGCCCGGGCCCGGCGCCGTGCCGCCCGTGCTGGCGCAACCGGCCAACAGCAGCAGTCCGGCCCAGGCCAGGCGGCGGAATATCGAGTGCTCCCGAACTGGTGCCGGGCCCGTCTGCAACGGATAATGCGCGTCCCTCATCCGGGCCGAGTTTGCCCCAACCTCGCGGCGGCGTCATCCGCCGCGCATCACCGGTACAGCCATGAAGATCGAAGACCACAGCGTCGTGCGTTTCCACTATTCCGTTTCCGAACCCGGCCAGGAGCCCATCGAAAGCTCGCGCGATCGCGACCCGCTGACCGTCATGATCGGTCACGGCAACATCATCCCGGGCCTGGAAACGGCGATGAAGGGCCGCGAGGCCGGCGAGAAGTTCGAAGTGACGGTGTCCCCGGAGGAAGCCTACGGCGAACGACGCGAGGGCATGATGCAGCGCGTTCCGCGCAAGCACTTCAAGAACGCCAAGCTCGTTCCCGGCATGCAGGTGGTGCTGCCGACGGCGATGGGCCCACGGGCGATGACGGTGCGCAAGGTCGGCATGAGCGTGGTCGATGTCGACCTCAATCACCCGATGGCGGGCAAGTCCCTGAGTTTCGACGTCGAGATCCTGGACGTGCGCGAAGCCAACGCCGAAGAAATCGCCCACGGCCACGTGCACGGCGAGGGCGGCGTGCAGCACTGACCGACGGCCTTGCGGCAACGGCAAGAAAAAACGGCCCGCGATGCGGGCCGTTTTGATTCGCGGGTCGAGGGCGGGTTCAGTTGACGCTGACGGCGCTCCACGCGGCAGCGACGGCGGCGCGTTCGGCCGAGGCCGGTCCGTAGAGATCGGAAGCGGCATTCAGCGTCGCCGTGCGGGCGCCGGCGTAACCGGTGTCCGAGGTCATGTAGACGGTGATGGCGCGGTACCAGATCTTTTCCGCCTTGGCCCGGCCGATGCCGGAGACCGTTCCGCCGTTGCAGGTAGGCGCCTGGTGGTTCACGCCGCTGTAGGTGCGTGCGCCACTGCCTTCGGCCAGCAGATAGAAGAAGCGGTTGGCCGGGCCGGAGGAAAAGTGCACGTCCATATCGCCGATGTTGGTGCTGTAGCAGTTCGGCGAAAGGCCGTCTTTCGACGGGTTGAACATGTAGCGCAGGGCCGCCGGATTGCTGCTGCCGGGAACGTTCGCCAGGTAGATCTTCTCGCCGATCATGTAGTCGGGCGTGTCGGTGGCGTTGTTCGCGTAGAACTCGGTCATCGTGCCGAAGATGTCGGAATTGGCTTCGTTGAGCGCGCCGGACTCGCCGGAATAGATAAGGTTCGCCGTGCGGCTCATCACGCCATGGCTCATCTCGTGCCCGGAGATGTCCAGCGAGACCATCGGCCCGACCACGCGGCCGTCGCCGTCGCCGTAGGTCATGCAGAAGCAGGAGTCGGCCCAGAAGGCGTTGGCGTACTTGCGGCCGTAATGCACGCGGTTGTAGGCGCCCTTGCCGTTGTTGGCGATGCCGAGGCGGCCGTGCACGTTCTTGTAGTAGTCCCAGGTCATTGCGGTGCCGAATTGCGCATCCGTCGCGGCGGTGGCGCCATCGCTCATGGCGTTGTTGCCCCAGGCGTTGTCGACATCCTTGTAGATCTGGCCGGAGGTGGCTCCGGTACCCGCATTGATCGTGTAGCCGCCGCCGCGCGAGGGATCGCGCAGTTCGTAGCCGCTGGCGATCGAATTGGTCGTCAAGGTGACGTTGCCGGCGTACAGGGTCTTGCCGGTGCCGGTGGCCGCCGCCGTGTGCCGGTTGCTCCAGCGGTCGAGCAGTTCGCCGTTGCGCGCGTCCACCACGTAGGTCATGTCGCGTTCCTCGTTCCAGAGGCGCACGCGATAGGCCAGGCGTGCAGGCCGCTTGCCGACCGCATAAACGACGAGTGCCGACTCCGGCGATCCGGCGAAGTCGCTGCCGAAATGCGCGCCCGCGGCCACGATCGCCTCGGTCGCGGGGATGCCGGGTTTCGTGTCCAGGCGCAAGGGGGCGCGCAGCGTTTGCGAGACGGAAAGCCAGCGTCCGTTGCGCGAGTGCAG
>CAYWHO010000121.1:0-6871 GCA_964458195.1 uncultured Arenimonas sp. | reverse complement strand
TCCTCAACATCGCCGGCCTGCTGGAGGATTTCACCGGCGGCGACTATTTCCTCGACGGCGTCAACGTCAAGGGCATGGACGACAGCGCGCGTTCGCGCCTGCGCACCGAGACACGCGGCTTCATCGTCCAGGGCTGCAACCTGATCCCCGATCTCAACCTGTTCGACAACGTCGATGTGCCGCTGCGCTACCGCGGTTTCGACACCGGCGAACGCAAGCGTCGCATCGAAGAAGCGCTGGGCCGCGCCGGCCTGGCCTCGCGCCAGAAGCACTACCCGGCCGAACTGTCCGGCGGCCAGCAGCAGCGCGTCGCCATCGCCCGCGCGCTCGCCGGTTCGCCCAAGCTCCTGCTCGCCGACGAACCGACCGGCAACCTCGACTCGCAGATGGCACGCGGCGTGATGGAACTCCTCGAGGAGATCAACTCGCAAGGCACCACCATCCTGATGGTGACCCACGATGCCGAACTGGCGGCGCGCGCGCAGCGCAACGTGCACATCATCGATGGTCAGGTGACCGACCTGATGCGCGAAACCAACATCTCGCTCGCCGCCGTCGCCGCCCATATCCCCACCAACGCCTGAGGAACCCGACCATGTTCGGCTATTACTTCGGACTGGGCCTGCGCAATCTGCGCCGCAACCCCGTCCTGACCGCCTTGATGGTCGTCACGCTCGCGGTAGGCGTCGCCGCCAGCATGGCCACGCTGACCGTGCTGCACGTGATGTCGGGCGATCCGATCCCGCACAAGAGCGATCGCCTGTTCGTTCCCCGCCTGGACAATGCCCCGCTCAACGGCTACACGCCGGCGGACGAGCCCAGCGACCAGATGACCCACCGCGACGCGACCAATCTGCTGGCCAGCGGCATCGGCAAGCGACGCACGGCGGTCTATGGCGTCACCAGCGCCATCGAAAGCGGCCGCGCCGACCTTCCGCCCTTCCTCGTGCAGGGCGTGGCGCCGACGGCGGATTTCTTCGCCATGTTCGAAACACCCTTCCTCCATGGCGGCGCCTGGAGCAAGGGGGACGAGAACGCCAAGCGCGACGTGATCGTGCTCAACCGCGAACTCAGCGAAAAACTGTTCGGCAAGACCAATCCTGTCGGCAAGCGCGTGCGCATGGAAGGCGCCGACTTCCAGGTCGTCGGCGTGCTCGACGCGTGGAAACCGTTGCCGCGCTACTACCGCCTGATCAACGGCAACGGCGGCAGCTTCGACGGCGCAGACGAGTTCTTCATTCCCTTCCAGACGGCGGTCCGGCACGAACTCAGCAACAGCGGCAACAACAACTGCAGCGGCGAAGGCGCCTCGCCCGGCTGGCAGGGCTGGCTCGATTCGGAATGCGACTGGATCCAGTTCTGGTTCGAGGGCGAAAGCGCCGCCGACAAGCAGCGCATCAAGGATTACCTCAGCGCCTACATCACCGACCAGAAAAAGCTCGGTCGCTTTCCGCGCCCGATCAATACCCGCGTCGAGAACGTGATGGAGTGGATGGACCACCTCGGCGTGGTCAGCAACGACAGCAAGCTGTCCACCTGGCTGGCTTTCGGTTTCCTGCTGGTCTGCCTGGTGAATACGGTGGGCCTGCTGCTGGCGAAGTTCTCCGCGCGTTCCGGCGAGATCGGCGTGCGCCGCGCGCTCGGCGCCACCCGCCCCGAGATCTTCCGCCAGTACCTGACCGAAGCCGGCGTGATCGGCCTGGTGGGCGGCCTGCTCGGCCTGCTGCTCAGCTTCGGCGGACTGTGGCTGATCTCGCTGCAGTCCGACGAGATGGCCGTCGTCGCGCACATGGACTGGATCATGTTGACGACCACGCTGGCGTTGTCCGTCGTCGCCAGCCTGCTGGCCGGCATGTTGCCGACCTGGCGCGCCTGCCAGGTCACGCCAGCCCTGCAACTCAAGACGCAATAAGGAGCGCGCCATGGAAATCCGTCCGATCGTTTCTTCCCTGATGCGCAACAAGACCGGCGCCCTGCTGATCGCCGCGCAGATCGCGCTCAGCCTCGCCATCGTGGCCAATGCGCTCTACATCATCCGCGATCGCCTGGAGGTGGCCGCGCGCCCCACCGGCATCGACGACGAAACCGCGGTGCTGCGTATTTCGGTGGCGCCGCTGAAAGACCCCGAAACGCCGCAGGCCATCGTGGCCATGCAGCAACGCGATGCCGAAATCCTGCGCGGCATCCCGGGCGTGCAATCGGTGGCCTGGACCAACCAGACGCCGCTGTCGCAGTCGGGCTGGAACATGGGGCTGTCGCTCGACCCGAAACAAACCGAATCGAGCGCGCAGACGGCCATGTACTTCGGTCCCGATTCGCTGGTGAAGACCTATGGCCTGAAGCTGGTCGAGGGCCGCGACTTCACCGACGAGGACGTCTATCTCTCCGATCCGAAGGTCGACGAGACGCTGGGCCAGAATGCGATCATCACCCAGGCCTTGGCGAAGAAGCTCTGGCCCAACGGAACCGCCGCCGGCAAGACGATGTACCTGGGCAACGGCGCTCGTGCGCAGCCGCTCAAGGTCGTCGGTGTGGTCGAACGCCTGCAGACGCCCTGGAGCAATCTAGGCGAGCGCGGCGAGATCTCCACGATCCTGGCCACGCGTTGGGTCAGCGGCTATTCGCTGTTCTCGGTGCGGGTCGATCCGAGCCAACGCGATCGCGTGATGAAGGACGCGGAAGCGGCCTTGCTGAAAGCGATGCCCGGCCGCATGGTCGTCGAGAAGAGAACGATGACCGAAGACCGCGACCGCCGTTATCGCGACGATCGCGCCGTCGCCTGGATGCTGGTCACCGTGACCGTCCTCTTGTTGCTCGTCACCGCCAGCGGCATCGTCGGCATGGCCACGCTGTGGGTCAACCAGCGGCGCAAGCAGATCGGCGTACGACGCGCCCTCGGCGCCCGCCAGTTCGACATCCTGCGCTACTTCATCACCGAGAACCTGTTGATAAGCACCGGCGGCATCGTCGCCGGCCTGCTGCTGGCGCTGGGCCTGAACCAGTTGCTCGTCAGCGAGCTCGAACTCAACAAGCTGCCGCTGGGCTATCTCGCGGTCGGTTCGCTGGTGTTGTGGCTGCTCGGCGTGCTCGCCGTCTATGGGCCCGCCTCGCGCGCCGCCGGCATCTCGCCGGCGATCGCCACACGCAGCGCCTGAAACTCGATATCGCCGCCCTCGCGGGCGGCGATTCTTTCCGGACGCGTCCGACGCCCGCCGGGCGTCTTCCGGTATTCGTCGTGCGCCTTTCCACGGTATAAATACCCATGCCCACGGTTCTGGTGATCGACGACAATCCGGCGGTGGCGACGGCGCTCGAAGTGCTGTTCTCCCTGCACGAACTGCGGACCCTGCGCGCGCTGTCGCCGCGCGAGGGCCTGGCCCTGCTGCGCAAGGAAGCGGTTGACCTGGTAGTGCAGGACATGAACTTCGCCGCCGACACCACCTCGGGCGAGGAAGGCGTCGAGCTGTTCCGCGAGATCCGCGCCGCCTACCCGGATCTCCCGGTGATCCTGCTGACGGCCTGGACGCATCTGGATGCCGCCGTGGATCTGGTCAAGGCCGGCGCCGCCGATTACCTCGCCAAACCCTGGGACGATCGTCGCCTGATCGCCAGCGTGATCAACCTCATCGAGCTCGGGCAGGCCAACCGCGAATTGCAGCAGCGCGTGCAGCGCGAACGTCGCCAGCGTCGCGACCTGGAAGAGCGTTTCGACCTGCGCGACGTGGTCTGGAACGACCCCGCCACCGAACGCGTGCTGGCGCTGGCCTGCCAGGTCGCGCGCGCGGATGTGCCGGTCCTGATCACCGGTCCGAACGGCAGCGGCAAGGAACGCATCGCGGAAATCATCCGCGCCAATTCGTCGGTGAAGGACGGCCCCTTCGTGACGCTCAATTGCGGCGCCCTGCCCTCCGAGCTGATCGAGGCCGAGCTCTTCGGCGCCGACGCCGGCGCCTACACCGGCGCGAGCAAGGCGCGCGAGGGAAAGTTCGAAGCGGCCGATGGCGGCACGCTGTTTCTCGACGAGATCGGCAACCTGCCGCCGGCCGGACAGATGAAATTGCTGCGAGTGCTGGAAACGGGGCGTTTCGAGCGTCTTGGTTCGAACCGGGAACGACAGGTGAAGGTGCGGGTATTGAGCGCGACCAATGCCGACCTGCCGGCGATGATCCGCGCCGGCACGTTCCGCGAGGATCTCTATTACCGCCTCAACGTCATCGAGCTACGCCTTCCGCCGCTGGCGGAACGCCCGGGCGACATCCTGCCGCTGGCCGAGCACTTCCTGCCGCCGGGCAAGTCGCTCGGCGAAGCCGCGCGCGCCGCCCTGCTCCAGCACGGCTGGCCCGGCAATGTGCGCGAGCTGAAGAACGTGATGCAACGCGCGGGCCTGCTGGCCGCGAACGAACGCATCGAACCGGCCGATCTCGGCCTGCCTGCGGTCAATGCCTCCGTAGCCAGCGCGCAGGCGGAGAACGAACCGGACCGCGACAGCATCGAGCGTGCGCTCGCACGCGCCAGCGGCGTCGTCGCGCAGGCCGCCGCCGAGCTCGGACTGAGTCGCCAGGCCTTGTATCGGCGCATGGAGCGCCTCGGCATCGTGCGCAGCTGAGCATGCCTCGCCGCGTCTCCCTGGCTGCGCGTGCCGTCGTCGTAAGCAGCGCATTGATCCTGCTGGCGATCGGGCTGACGCTCGCGCTGGACCGCTGGCTTCCCGACAGTCCCTGGCTGATCGCCAGCCTCGTGCCGCTGATCGTATTACCCTTGGCCATCTGGGCGGTACGCCGCCAGCTGCGTCCGATGTTGTCGTTGTTCCGCGCCCTGACGGGCACGGTCACCAGCTATCGAGACGGCGAATTCTCCTTCGGACTGAGTTGGCGCGGCAACGACGAGCTGGGCGATCTTGTCGCCGCCCACAACGAACTGGGCGACGTATTGCGCGAACAACGCCTGGGCCTGGTTCAGCGCGAACTGTTGCTCGACACCATGGTGCAGAACACGCCCGTCGCCATGCTGCTGGTGCTGGAGTCTGGGCCGATCGTCTACGCCAACCTCGCAGCCCGCCGCCTCCTGGGACAGGGCAAGAAGCTCGAAGGCCATTCCTTCGACAGCGTGCTCGAGAATGCCGCCGAGCCGCTGCGCGAAGCGCTGGGTCGCGGCAACGACGGCCTGTTTTCCGTCGGCGATGACGACGAAGAAGAGGTGTACCACCTCGCGCGCCGGAGTTTCCGGCTCAACGGCCGTACGCACGAACTGATCCTGCTGCGCCTGCTCACCGCCGAATTGCGCCGGCAGGAAGTGCAGACCTGGAAAAAGGTCATTCGCGTCATCAGTCACGAGCTCAACAACTCGCTGGCCCCGGTCGCATCGCTGGCGCATTCCGGCGCCGAGCTATTGCGTCGCGGCCAGAGCGAACGTTTGCCGAGCATCCTGGCAACGATCGAGGAGCGGGCGCGGCATCTGGAAGGTTTCATCCGCGGCTACGCCCGCTTCGCCAAATTGCCGGCACCGCGGTTGGAAACGTCCCTGTGGCCGGATTTCGTCTCCCGCCTGGCCACGCAGATCGCCTTCGTGCAGGAGGGCTCGTTGCCCGAAGAACCGATTCGCATCGATGTCCCGCAACTCGAACAGGCCCTGCTCAATCTGCTGAAGAACGCGCACGAATCGGGCTCGGCGGCGGAAGAAGTTCGCCTCGGCATCCGCCGTGGACCGCAGGCGGTGCGCATCGACGTGCTCGATCGCGGCAGCGGCATGAGCGAGGCGGTATTGAGCAATGCGCTGGTACCCTTCTATTCAACCAAGCGCAGTGGAACCGGGCTGGGCCTGGCACTGGCGCGCGAGATCGCGGAGGCGCATGGCGGCCGTATCGCGCTGGCCAATCGCGACGGCGGCGGACTCTGCGTTTCGCTTATCCTGCCCAACAACTGAACCGCTCCGGCGAACGGCGACCGCATGTACGAGAACTATCCCTGGTTGCGCCGCCGCGCCGGCGCCGGAGCCTTGCTGGCCTTGTTCCTGCTGGCGGCGCTGGCGCTGCCGCTGTGGCTGTTGCGCGGCAACGACCATCCGCTGGCCGGAGCGGAATCGCTGGATCTGTGCGACAAGCTGTCCGGACTCACGCCCGAACTCGACCTCGAGCCCCGCACCGCCCAACCATCGGGCATGGCCGGTGTTTGCCAATGGCTAGGCCCGGACCAGCAAGTGCGATTCGAGGCTTCGCTGACGACGACGCGCAATGTCTCGCCGCAACGGATCGGCGACGTGTTCGGCAACTGGCGAAACGAAGTGAAGGCCACCGGCTCGGAGGAGTTTTCCGAGGAGGGCGAGGAAGGCGAGCGTCGGCTGCACTATCGCCGCGGGCGCAACCGCGAACAGCTGATCGAGGACCACGGCGTGCTGATCTGGTTGCGCGGACTGGATTACGGCGGCGCCGAATTCGACCGGCTGGGCCGCTCGGCCCAGGCCCGGTTGCGGCTGCCGGAAAAGCAGGTCGCGAACTAGAACTCGCTTGCGTCGCCGTCGCGACGACGGGCTATTTCGGTTTCTTCGTCGGCCGCTGCCACCCGTCCAGGGTGGTCTGGCGGGCCCGGGCGACCGTCAGCTTGCCGGCAGGCGCATTCTTGCCGATGACCGAACCGGCGCCGATCGTCGCGTCCTTGCCGATGGTGACCGGTGCGACCAGCGACGAGTTCGAACCGACGAAGGCGCCGTCCTCGATGCGCGTCGTCGACTTGTTCACGCCATCGTAGTTGCAGGTGATCGTACCGGCACCGATGTTGACGCCGGCGCCGATGTCGGCGTCGCCGAGATAACTGAGATGGTTGGCTTTCGAACCCTCGGCGATTCGCGCCTTCTTGGTTTCGACGAAATTGCCGAC
>CAYWHO010000120.1:0-6886 GCA_964458195.1 uncultured Arenimonas sp. | reverse complement strand
CATCGGCTGCAGGACGTTGTTACCGCTCATGCGGCGATGGCGGCTGATGACGTCGCCGATGGTGTAGTTGCGCACATGCCCCGAGTGCAGCGCGCCCGAAGGGTACGGCAGCATGGACAGGCAGTAGTACTTGGGCTTGCCCGGCTCCTCCTTCACTTCGAAAGCGCGGGTGGACTGCCAATGGCGCTGCGCGGCGGACTCGGCCGCTTTCGGGTCGTAAACGCCCGGTTCGGGGGTGGCTTGCATGGGGGACGGAGAGGGAAGCGGAAACAACGGCGTTCAGGGTAACATCCGCGCCCCTTCCGGGCCTATCCGCTTGGCCGGAATCGCGGTCCGGCGGCGTTAGTATGCGGCCATGAAGCGCATTCTCCCCCTCCTCCTGCTGGTCGCCGGGACCGCCCTGGCGCAATCGGTCTCTGGAGCCACGCCCGCCGCGGCCACCGCCGCCCCGCCGCCTGCCGGCCCGGCGCCCGCGGCCACGACCGCCCGTCCGATCATCGGCGTGCTGAAATTCCAGGACGAAACCGGCGCGATGTTCATGCAGGGCGGCGTCGGACGCGCGATGACGACGATGCTGACGAACGAATTGTCGGCGCGCCCGTCCTTCAACATCGTCGAGCGGCAGAAGCTGCGCGCGGTGATGGAGGAGCAGAACCTTTCCGCCTCGGGCCGCGTCTCGGCCGAGACCAGCATCGCCATCGGCAAGCTCACCGGCGCCCAATACCTGATCACCGGCACGGTGACGGCGTTCGAGGAAAAGGTGAACACGCAGTACAAGCGCGGTTTCCTCGGCGTCGGCGCCGGGGTGAAGTCCACCTCCGAGGGCGGCTATCTTGCCGTGGACCTGCGCGTGATCGACACCACCACCGGCGAGATCCGCTACGCCCGCACGATCGAGGGGCATACGCCCGGCGGCGAAAAGGTCGATCCCTATGCCGGCGCCATGAACCAGAACGGCCCGGACCAGCGCGCCGTGCGTGCCGCGGTGATCGAGATCGTCGATTACCTCGAATGCGCGATGGTGCGCCGCGACGCCTGCCTCGCCGACTTCGAGGCGCGCGAGCGCGCCCGCCAGGACGCCACCCGCAAGGCGGTCGAGATCAAGCGCTAGACTGCAGCATCCGTCGGGAGCAAAGCATGTCCGTAGCCTGGTTCATCATCGCCATCGTGGCGGCCCTCATCATCGTGGTGTTCTTCTACAACCACGGCAAGCGACGGACGCCGGATAGTCCGACGACAACCGCTGATTCCGGCTGCGGCGGCGATGCGCCATGCAATGACGCCTCCAGCGCCGACGGTTCCTGCGACGGGGGCGGCGGGGATGGCGGCGGCGACTGACCTCCGGAAATCCGCGATCATCAGGAGACGACCATGCTGCAAATGCGACCCGGCTGCGAATGTTGCGACAAGGACCTGCCGCCCGATTCGGGCGAGGCCTGGATCTGTTCCTTCGAATGCACCTTCTGCAGCGACTGCGCGCAGGGAACGCTCGGCGGCGTCTGCCCGAACTGCGGCGGCGATTTCGCCCGTCGCCCGACGCGCGCGGCGAAAAAGCTGGTCAAGTACCCGGCTTCGACCGAGCGCGTGTTCAAGCCCGGCGGTTGCGGCCGCGCCGACGCGCCCTGAGTTCGCGCCGTCGCGCCGCTACTGCGGCTCGGGCTGCAGCATCGAAGAATAGTCCGCCGGCACCTGGAAACGCTGCGGGTCGAGCGGACCGACGGCGATATCGGCGGCGAAACGCCCCACCCGCTCTCCGCTGGCGTCGAAACAAGCGCCCGCCAGCGTGATCTTGCCCTTGGGGGGCACGGGGATCGGATCCTTGTCGGCCATGCCGAAGCGATCGACCACAGGCCTCATGGCGTCGCCGTAACTCATCAGTACCCGTACGCCTCGCGCGAAACTGCCGCGATCGCCGTCCGGCAGCGGCAGGGACACGATGTCGGCATCGCACTGCTCGCGCAACTTGTGTTCGCCCCGCCAGACTTCGGTCCAGCGACAGGTCGCGCCGGCGACCGCATCCTCGCGGCCGGTTTCGCGCATCTCCGGCTTGGCCTGGTCCGCCGGGCCCATCGCCGATTCCATCATCGAGCGCATGTCCGGCATGTTGTCGCAGGCGCTGACCACATTGCGTCCGCGCGACTGCGCCTTCATCTGCTCGCACTGCTTCTTCATCTGCGCCATCGCCGCGTCCATCTGCTTGTCGACGTAGATCATCGTGCTGCCCATGACGTCAGCCGTGTAGTCGGCGGCGTCCTCGTCCACTTCGGTCTGGTGGAACTGCTTCTGCTCGTGCATCAGCGAGGTCACGGTGTCTTCCTCGCCGTCGAACAGCGAGGACATCGCCATGCCGTCCAGCCGCATGTCGATGCGCATGCGGCTGCCGGATATCTCGATGCTGTCGGCGAAGGTCGGACAACTGCCTTCGACCGTATACGCGATGCGGGTGTCGGCCCAGGCGGCGCCGGAGACGGCGAAACAGCAGAGAGCGGCGAGATATTTCATGGGCGGGAAGTATCGGTTCGATCCAGTCTACGCGGGCCGGGCGATGGTTGGTGAACCTCCGGCACATGGCGGATGAACGCGGAAGGCGGAACATCCGGGCCATCCCACGACTGCGAAACCCAAGATGACGACTCCCGCCATCGGTACGCGTGCGCTGACCCGCGAATTCGCCGGCGGGCACGGCGTGCGCGATCTCGACCTGAACGTGCCTGCCGGCGCGATCTACGGTTTCCTCGGCCCGAACGGCGCCGGCAAGACCACGACGATCCGCATGCTGCTCGGCCTGCTGCGGCCCGATCGCGGCGAGATCGCATTGTTCGGCCAACCGATGCGGCGGGATTCGCGCGCGGCGCTGGCCCTGGTCGGCGCCCTGGTCGAATCGCCCTCGCTGTACGGGCATTTGAGCGGCCGCGACAATCTCGAAGTCACGCGGCGCCTGCTGGACGTCCCGCGCGCGCGCATCGACGAGGCGCTCGAGCGCGTGTCGTTGACGGATTCGGCGCACCGTCGCGTCCGCGAATATTCGCTGGGCATGAAACAGCGCCTGGCCATCGCACTCGCCCTGCTCGGCCGGCCGAAACTGCTGATCCTGGACGAACCGAGCAACGGGCTCGATCCCGCCGGCATCCTCGACATGCGCCGCCTGCTGCGCAGCCTCGTCGCCGAGGACGGCCTGACCGTCTTCGTTTCCAGCCATCTGCTCAGCGAGATCGAACAGATCGCCTCGCATGTCGGCGTGCTGCAGGCCGGTCGCCTGCGTTTCGAGGGCCGCCTGGAAGAACTGCGCAGCCGCAGCAAGCCGCGATTGCTGCTGGGCTGCGATTCGCCGCTGAAGGCGGCGGAAATCCTCCGGCAACTCGGCGAATCCGTGCAATGGCTCGATACGCAGATGCTCGCCGTGACGCTGGCGCAACGCGACGAGGCCGAGATCAACCGCCTGCTGGTCGCCCAGGGCATCGCCGTCTCGCACCTCGCGCGCGAAACCGCCTCGCTCGAATCCATGTTCTTCGACCTGACCGTGGACGCCGCGCTGGAGCATGCCGCATGAACGCTCTCGTCCGCGCCATCTCCGCCGAAACCGTCAAGCTGCGCGGCACGCTGGCGCTGTGGATGTGCCTGATCGCGCCGGCGGTCGTCGTCGGCCTGTATGCCTTGCAACTGACCTTCATGAAGGTCGCCGCGCGCGACGTCGATCCGGCCGATGCCTGGCGCGGCTTCGCGATGTCGGTGATGGGGCTCTGGGCCTTCCTGATGCTGCCGCTGTTCATCACCCTGCAATCGGCCCTGCTGGCCGGGCTCGAACACGGCGAACGCCAGTGGAAGCACTTGCTCGCCCTGCCGATGCCGCCGGCTTCGCACTACCTGGCCAAGGCCGTCGCGCTGGTCGCGATGATCGCCGCCGCCTTCATCGTGCTCGTGTTGTTGACGCCGGTCGGCGGCTGGATCGTCAGCCTGACGCAACCGGCCTTCGGCATCGCCGGTCCGCCGCCCTGGGCGCTGATGTGGCGTTCGGTGGCGGCGATGTTCGCGGCGTCGCTGCTCGTCGCCGCCCTGCACACCTGGATCTCGATCCGCTGGCGCAGTTTCACCGTCGCCGTCTCGATCGGCATGACCGCCACGGTGATGGGATTCCTGATCGGGCAGTCGGCGCGCTTCGGCCACTGGTACCCGTGGTCAATGCCGCTGCAGGTGCTGGCCGGCGAAGGCAAGCACCTGGATTTCGTCGTGATGGCCGGACTGGCGGGCGGGCTGGTGGTGACCTTGCTGGGCCTGGTGAATTTCTCCCGACGCGACGTCGATTGAATTCGCGGCGTCGGCATCGGGCCGCGCCTGCGCTAGCATCGGGCTTCGCCACCGGAGCCCGCCATGCGTTCGATGCCCCTGCTGATCCTTGCCGTACTCGCCGGTCCGGCCTCGGCCGAGACCCTCGCCCTGCACTGCGGCCGATTGTTCGACAGCCGCACCGCGCAGATGCTCGGGCCGCATACGCTGGTGGTCTCGGGCGATCGCATCGTCGACGTGCGGCCCGGCATCGCGCCGATCGCCGACGTGAAACTGGTGGACCTGAAAGACCACGCCTGCATGCCCGGCTGGATCGACCTGCACGTGCACCTGGGCAGCCAGTCCAGCCCCAACAGTTATTCCGAGGGCTTCCGCCTCGACCCCACCGATTACGCATTCCGCTCGGTCGGCTACGCGAAGAAGACCCTGCATGCCGGCTTCACCACGGTGCGCGACCTCGGCGGCGAAGTCAGCCTGCACCTGCGCGACGCGATCAACCAGGGCCTGGTCGAAGGGCCGCGCATCTACGCGGCCGGCAAGTCCATCGCCACCACCGGCGGTCACGGCGACCCCAGCAACGGGCTCAATTCCGAACTCGAACACCTCATCGGCCCGCCCGGCCCGACCGAAGGCGTGATCAACGGCGTGGACGATGCGCGCCAGGCCGTGCGGCAGCGCTACAAGGACGGCTCCGACGTCATCAAGATCACGGCGACCGGCGGCGTGCTCAGCTATGCGCGCAGCGGCGATGCGCCGCAGTTCACCGTCGAGGAAATCGCCGCCATCGTCGCCACCGCCAAGGACTACGGCTATCGCGTGGCCGCGCATGCGCACGGCAAGGAAGGCATGCGCCGGGCCATCCTCGGCGGCGTGACCTCGATCGAACACGGCACCTACATGGACGAGGAGATCTTCCGCCTGATGAAACAGCACGGCACCTGGTACGTGCCGACCGTCACCGCCGGGCGTTTCGTCGCCGACAAGGCGAAGATCGACGGTTATTACCCCGAGATCGTGCGGCCGAAAGCGGCACGCATCGGTTCGCTGATCCAGACCACGTTCGGCAACGCCTATCGCGCCGGGGTGAAGATCGCCTTCGGCACCGACATGGGCGTCGCGCCGCACGGCGACAACGCCAGCGAGTTCGGTTACATGGTCGAAGCCGGCATGCCGGCCAACATCGCCTTGCAGAGCGCGACCTGGAACGCCGCGCAGGTCCTTGGCGCCGAAGACATCGGACGCATCGAGAAAGGCCTGCGCGCCGATATCGTCGCGGTGCCCGGCGATCCGACGGCCGACATCGCGCTCACGCGCCGGGTCGATTTCGTCATGAAGGACGGCGTCGTGTACCGCCAGCCCTGAGCGCCGGCGAACGGCAGACGCTCAGGATTCCTGTTTCCATTCGAACACCGCCTCGATGCGCGCATCGAGCGCGTGCGCGATGCGGAAGGCGAGTTCCAGCGAAGGCGCGTATTTCCCCGCCTCCAGCGCGATGATGGTCTGGCGCGTCACACCGCAGCGGCGTGCCAGTTCCTCCTGCGTCATCTCGCTGCGCTCGAAGCGCAGGCGACGAATGTGATTGCTGACCGGGCTCGTACCCATGGCGGCCTCAGCGCCGGTCGCGCCAGTACGACAACGCGGTAACGACGTATTCGACGAAGCAGCTCCAGATCAGCGCGAAGATCAGCAGGTTGGCGATCGCGATGGGCGTGGCCCATTCAAGCTTCCTCGCTGGCGAGATGCCGAGCATCACCGCTACGCCAATCACGACGAAGACCAGGGCGCCGCGGGCCCAGCCGCTGGCGACGTTCTCGATCTCGCGATCGCGCTCGTCCTGCTGCACGCGCCCTTTCCATCGGTTTTCCAGTGTCCAGCTGAGTACCGTCCAGGCGATCAGCATCAGCACGAGATTTCGTCCCACGGCTTGCACATCGCGCAGATCGCTCGCGCCGAAGAACAAATGCGCTTTCGACAGGAAATAGGCGATGGCGAGGACGCTGAAGCCGACGCCGATCCAGGCTTTCCATTCGCCGGGGGAAACCGCGTTCTCCATTTCCGAACGCGGCGCCACGGAAACACCATGCAGGGCCAGCCAGGCCACCAGCGCGGTCAGGGCGATGCCAGCACCTCCCGCATCGAAGCCGAGAATGCGGCCCGGGCCGGCCAGCAACAGCCAGAACGCCAGGCCCGCCAGAACCACGAGTACGACCAAACCCCACTTCGGCCAGCGCATTGTCCTCTCCACCTGACTAAATGTAATACATACATTACATTCAAATTTGGCGATGTCAAGTAAAGATTACATTGGCTTGAGGCAGGGCCTGACTGGCACCATCTGAGGCGCAGCCCCTCCCGATTCGATCCTCCTGCCCATGACCGCCACCGCCTACGTTTTCGACGCCTCCCTGCCCCAGTTCGAACAGGAGGTGATCCTGAAATCCAAGGACGTGCCGATCCTGGTGGATTTCTGGGCGACCTGGTGCGGCCCCTGCAAGACCCTGGGCCCGATCCTGGAAAAGCTGGCCGACGAATTCGCCGGCGGCTTCCTGCTGGCCAAGGTCGATGTCGACAAGGAGCAGCAGCTCGCCGGCTATTTCCAGAT